>JAAYBA010000560.1 GCA_012719085.1 Planctomycetota bacterium | reverse complement strand
GGGAGTGACCGACATGGCAGAGACGATGAAGATTCTTGGATTCGCGGGCAGCTTGAGAAAGGGTTCGTACAACAAGGCGTTGTTGCGCGCCGCCGTCGAACTGGCACCCAAGGGATCGGAGGTGCAGGTATTCGATCTCGAGGGCATTGGACTGTTCAGCGAAGACCTTGAAGGCAAACCGGTTGCTCGGGTCAAGGAGTTCAAGGCCGCAATCGAGGCGGCCGACGCCCTGCTGATCGCCACACCTGAATACAACTATTCCATGCCCGGGGTGCTCAAGAACGCCATCGACTGGGCCTCACGCCCCTATGGCGATAATTCCTTCTCCGGCAAGCCGGTTGCGCTGATGGGCGCATCGGTCGGGACACTGGGGACCGCTCGAGCGCAATACCACCTGCGTCAGTGCTGTGTCTTTCTGAACATGCATGTGCTGAACCAGCCGGAAGTCATGGTGGCCTCGGCCCAGGACAAGATCGATCCGGCCGGTCGCGTAAACGACGAGGAGACCCGAAAGAGAATCGCTCAGTTGCTGGCGGCACTGGTGGCCTGGACACATCAACTGCAATGATCCGTCCACCCAAGGCGGGGTAGCAGAAGGCCCCCGCCGCGGCCGCCCCCCTGGGGGCGATTGTGCGTTGCGTTGTTCGCCCGAAATGACGGAAGGCGTTGGTCCAGGTTGACCTCGCTGGGAGATTTCGGTACGATTCGGACAGATCGAACGTCGAGTCCGATTCCGGTGGACCTCGGAATCGGGATAGGGGGTATTGGGCGCACAAGAAGGGAAGACGCCATGTGGTTCAGGATCTTCATGATTGTGGGAGTCATCGTCGTTGCCGGGGGCTGGGTCGTCTACGGCATCTATGACTACAAGATGCGGCAGGAAGAGAAGAAACAGCCGAAGCCGCGTTCCGAGAAGCTCCAGAAGACACAGACCGAGGTTTCCGACTGGGCCAAACAGATGGCCGCCTTCAAGAAGCCCGTGGCCAAGAGACAGGCCCGAGGCGACCAGGACGACGACGCATAGAGGCCGATCGCCACCTCTCTTTCCGGGAGCCTGCCATGACCAGCCACTTCCTGACCGAGGATTTTCTCCTTCAGACCGAGACGGCCCGACATCTGTACCACGACCATGCGGCGAAGCTGCCGATCTACGACTATCACTGCCACCTGCCGGCCCACCAGATCGCCTCGGACCACCGGTTTGAGAACCTGACCCAGGCATGGCTGCATGGCGATCACTACAAGTGGCGGGCGATGCGCAGCAACGGCATCTCTGAAAAGTACATCACCGGCAACGCCGGCGACTTCGAGAAGTTCGAACGATGGGCGGCCACGGTGCCTTATTGCATCGGCAATCCGCTCTATCATTGGACCCACCTGGAGCTGCGCAGGCCGTTCGGGATCACAGCCAAGCTGTTGAACCCCCAGACCGCAAAGGACATCTACCATGCGTGCAGCGAGATGCTGCGTACGGCGGAGTTCAGCGTCCGCAATATCATGCGCAGAATGAACGTCAAGCTGGTCTGCACCACAGACGGGCCGCTCGACTCGCTCGAACACCATCGTCAGATTCGAGAGGATGGCTTCGAGATCAAAGTGCATCCCGCCTGGCGACCCGATCAGGCGATGGCCACAGACGACCTTCAAGCGTTGAACGCCTTCATCGACAGACTCGGTGCTCTGTGCGACATCGAGATTGTCAGCTTCGATGACTACCTCGATGCACTGGTCCAGCGTCACAGCTATTTCCACGAGCAGGGCTGCCGACTGTCCGACCACGGCCTGGAGACCGCGTATGCGGAGGACTATACCGAGAAGGACGTGCGGACCATCTTTGGCACCATTCGAGCGGGCAGGGATCTGACGGCGCGGGAGAGCCTCCAGTTCAAGTCGGCCATGATGGTCGAGTTCGGACTGATGGACGCCGAACGTGGCTGGGTCCAGCAACTCCACCTCGGGGCGTTACGCAACAACTGCACGCGCCTGTACAGTCAACTCGGGCCGGATATCGGGTGCGATTCCATCGGGGATTTCGAGATCGCCAGGCCCCTGGCGAAATTCCTGGATCGCCTGGACCGCCGGGGCAGACTGCCCAAGACGATTCTCTACAACCTCAACCCGCGCGACAACGCCCTGCTGGCCACCATGATCGGCAACTTCCAGGACGGATCGGCGCCCGGTAAGATGCAATGGGGCTCGGGCTGGTGGTTCCTCGACCAGAAGGACGGAATGGAGGAGCAGATTCGGACGCTGGCGAACATGGGCCTGCTGAGCCGTTTCGTCGGGATGCTGACCGATTCGAGGAGTTTCTTGTCCTATCCGCGGCACGAGTACTTCCGGCGAACGCTGTGCAATCTGCTCGGCGGCGACGTCGAGGCCGGCCTGATCCCCAGGGACATGGGCCTACTCGGCACGGTGGTCGAGGACATCTGCTACCACAACGCTCGCGCCTACTTCCCCATGCAACTGGACTGATCCGCTCCCCGGCCGGCCGACAGGTGCGGGCACATCTTCCTTGCGCACCGGCGTATCGTTTCGCCAGTAGTCGGCGTGATACGTGGGACCGTCCTTGTTCCATATCTTGCTGATGATGTCGACGTCTCCGTCGCCGTCCACGTCGCCGAGCATGGCGTCGTGCCAGCCGGGATTGCCCACATGGATGACGTTTGGCGTGAAGGTGGGCTTGGTGCCACCGGAACTGAGCCAGATCACGCCGCGCGGCTTGAGCCCCGGCGTCTTCATCGGCAGCTTGCCCTGCGACTGCATATAGGTGTCCGGGTCTTCCTGCTCGCCGGCAAAGACGTCCAGATGCCCGTCGCCGTTGAAGTCGGCCACGCCCAGAGAGTGGAACGACCCGGTGTGCGGATCGCCCGGCGGGTCGGGAAGTTGGTGGCGGACCCAGCCGGTCCCGCCGCCGGTGTTCTCGACCCAGTAGACATGGGAGAACCCGGTGTCGCAGTCGCTATAGACGATGTCCTCGTGTCCGTCGCCGTTCGTATCGGCCACCCAGACGCGTGTGCTCGTTCCGTAGGAGGCGTTGGGGATCGGTTTGTGGGGCCAGGGGTGTCGTTTCCACGGGCCCCGGCCGTCGCCGGGGTTCTCAAACCACAGCCCCGGAATCACCAGATCCGTGTGTCCATCGCCGTTGATGTCGCCGAATCCTTTCGGGGCCACGCCGCCGTGGTCGTCACGATCGTCGGCCACCACCGTCTTGGCAAGGTCCCGGGTCGTATCGAACCATGCCAGAACGTGGCCGTCGTAGCTGACGATGTCGAGCTTGCCGTTGCCGTTGATATCGGCGGCGATGACGTCGTGACCGCCCCCGTCGTAGGGATAGACTTGCCAGGGGGTATCGGGCCTGTCT
>JAAYBA010000559.1 GCA_012719085.1 Planctomycetota bacterium | reverse complement strand
GGTTGTACAGCAGCGGATAGAGCGTGCCCTTGCCCAACGTCAGGATCTCGGCGCTTCGCTTCTCGATCGACTGGCTCAGCTCGTAGCCGTACATCGGGCCCCGCGAGAGGATCTCCAGCACCACCACGGGGGCGATCCCCTTCAACAATTGGCTCTCGATTCGCATAACGACCTCCACAAGCATCCACGATACCATTATTGTGCAATGCATAGTATGCTATACATACCATTGGTGTCAAGGACAATTTGCTGCTTTTCCGCAAAAAATCAAAGTGCCTCAGGGGCGTCGGGGCCGGTCGCGATGCAACGGGCCTGGCCTACACGTCGCAGGCCTTCACCGCCTGCACGAGCGATTCCCGCCAATCCCGTACCGGAGTGTATTCGTGCGCGACGTAGCCGTCGTATCCGGTTTCGACGATCGCGCGCATGACCGCGGGGTAGTAGATCTCCTGGTTCTCGTCGAGTTCGTGCCGGCCCGGCACGCCGGCCGTGTGGAAGTGGCCGATGTGCTGGATGTTCTTGCGAATCGTCGCGATCAGGTCGCCCTCCATGATCTGCATGTGGTAGATATCGAAGAGCATCTTGAATCGCGGCGAATTGACGCGGCGGCACAGTTCGAAACCCCAGGGGTAGTTGTCGCACATGTACCCGGGGTGATCGACCTTGCTGTTGAGCATCTCCATGCAGATGGTCACGCCTTGGTCCTCGGCGATCTTGACCGCCTCAGTGAGGATCGCCTGGCAGTTGTCCATCCCCTCTTCCTCGCCGATCCCGGCCCGGTCACCGGCCATGCAGATCACGTTGGGCCACCTGTACTCGGCCGCCGCCTTGATGTTCGTACGGAAATCGTCCATGAACCTGGCGTGCATCGACCTGTCGTTGAGGCCCTTCTTGATCGACCCGGCGCCCGGCACCATGGTCGCGACCAGATCGTACTTCCTGAGCACGTCCCAGTCGTTCTTGCCGACGAGATCCCGGCCCGCCAGTCCCATCTCAACCAGCAGCTTGGCCGTCTGTTCCTGGTCCAGCCGGGCCCCGCGCAGACACCCGCCGCAAATCGACTGCTTGATCCGTCCGTTCTTCACCACTCTTCCGGCCTGTCCCCGTGCTGCCCGGGACCATCCTGCCAGCCCGGACGAGACGCCGACAACGGCCGCGACGCCGGCAAGCACCTCACGACGCGTCAGAGACCCTGCGCCGGCCCCGACGCCGGCATCTGCATGACTGTGCATGTCCTTCATCTTCTGGCCCTTTCAGCAATCAGACTGTATCACGGTCAATATACCCGCTCTGCACGCGCCGGACAACAGCCGCCTCGACACAATGGCACGACGGCTCGACCCCGCAACCACAGCCTGGGCCCTTTGCGTCGGCCCACATCGTCTGGCTCCGGAGCCGCACCGCCGGCGCGATCTGCTTGCCAAATCGACCCGCTCGGTGTACAGTGATGGCGATCGCATCGCCACGCGTTGTCCCGGCCGGCAACCGTCACGAGATCGGCCGCGCACGCGATGACGAACGAACCATGGGGAGCAGTGGCCGAGCGGCTTAAGGCGACGGTCTTGAAAACCGTTGTGTCGAAAGGCACCGGGGGTTCGAATCCCTCCTGCTCCGTTG
>JAAYBA010000558.1 GCA_012719085.1 Planctomycetota bacterium | reverse complement strand
GCGCGGGCCCGCTGGCGCTGCTCGTCCATCAATTGGGCGAAGCGGCCGGTGTCCACGGCCAGGCCGCGCTCCTGCGCCATCAACTGCGTCAGGTCGAGCGGAAAACCGTACGTGTCGTAGAGCTGGAAGGCATCGTCGCCGGGGATCGTCTTGTCGGGCGTCGTGGCGGCGCGTTCGGCGGCGCCTCGGAAGATGTCCAGACCCCGGTCGAGCGTGCGACCGAAGCTTGCCTCTTCGGCCTCAACGACCGTCGTAACGTGCTGGGCGCGTTCGGCGATTTCCGGGAAGGCCTCGCCCAGCATATCGACCACGACGGGGACCAGTTTGTGCAGGAAGGGCTCGTGCAAGTCGAGCTCCCGGCCGAAGCGGGAGGCCCGGCGAAGGATGCGACGGATGACGTAACCGCGTCCGTCGTTCGAAGGGGTGGCGCCGTCGGTGATGGCGAACACGAGCGTGCGAATGTGGTCGGCGATCACGCGGAACGCGTTGTCCGTCTTGTTGCCCAGTTGCGCCGTATACGTGTGGCCGCACAGCTCGCTCGTGCGCTCGATGATCGGCATGAACAGATCGGTGTCGTAGTTGCTTCGCTTGTTCTGCAGGACGGCGACAACGCGTTCGAGCCCGGCGCCGGTGTCCACGCCGTGGGCAGCGAGCGGCACAAGATTGCCCGAAGGCTGACGGTTGTACTGAATGAAGACCAGGTTCCACAGCTCGATGAAGCGAGCGCAATCGCCGTTGACCCCGCACGTGTGGCCGGGCACGCCCTTCATGTTGCACGCTTCGGGCCCGAGGTCGATGTGGATCTCACTGCACGGGCCGCACGGGCCGGTGTCACCCATCTCCCAGAAGTTCTCTTTCTTGCCGAACCCCAGCACGCGCTCCGGCGGAATCGGCGTGACTTTCGTCCAGAGTCCGGCGGCCTCTTCGTCCTTCGGCAAGCCGTCCTTCTCGTCACCCGCAAAGACCGACGCCCAGAGCTGATCGGGATTGATCTGCCAGACCTTGGTCAGAAGCTCCCACGCCCATTCGATCGCCTCGGCTTTGAAGTAGTCGCCGAACGACCAGTTGCCGAGCATCTCGAAGAACGTGTGGTGATACGTGTCCTTGCCGACTTCTTCCAGATCGTTGTGCTTGCCGCTGACGCGCAGGCACTTCTGGCTGTTGGCGGCTCGCGGCCATTGCGGCGCCGTCAGGCCCACGAAGATGTCCTTGAACTGGTTCATTCCCGCGTTCGTGAACAGCAGCGTCTCGTCGCCGTGCGGCACGATCGGGGAGCTGGGAACGAAGGTATGGCCTCTTTCGAGGAAGAAGTCGATGAAGCTCTTTCGGATTTCACGGGCGGTCAACACGTTGTTCGCACCTCTTGTCAGGTTGTTTCTAACGGTTCAATCCGTGGTCAACGCCAAGTCATCCCTGCTCGACAAACGCTGTTCGCTACTGTTCAATCACGACCGGCTGCACCCAGGCCGCCTCCCGCTCGCCGGGCACGTGAGACTTCTCATTGGCCCGCGAGGAAATCACCTTGGCGCGGACGTAGATCTCATCGCCTTGGAACTCGTATGAGGCCGTGGTTCCCTGGACTTGGGCCAACACGGCACCGACGTCCTTGCTGTAACGGCGCGTCGTTCGAATCTCTTTGCCCTCGGCATCCGTCACCACCCGGCTCGTCGGGTCGTACCCGCGTCGCGTGCCGATGAACTGCGTGGTGTAGCTGACGCCCGGCTCGGGGTCTACGTGAACGGTCAGGGTCTTTCTCTGGAACGCCACGTCCTTGAGCGATACGCCGGTTGAGCTGTAGAAATCGCCCGCGTCCATAGCGCGGATAATCGACTCCGGCGTCAGATGCGCCGCCCGCACGACGATCCAGGCCTGGCCCGGATTGGCGGCGCGGGCGTCGAACTTGTGATAGTTGTGCACATCGTCGGTCGCCACGCCGTACACGACGCCTGCGCCCTGCTCGGCCAGCCGTCGAGTCAGCATGATGTCCCATATCCGCTCCGTGCTGGCCCGAAGCTCATCGCCTTCGTTGTTCACATAGCCATGGGCGTTGTAGACCTCAAAGAACCGAAAGCCTTTGAGCCCCACCATGTCCTCGGCGGTCAGGGCCCACTGGAAATTCGGGTGGTTCACGTGGACCAGCATGGTCTG
>JAAYBA010000557.1 GCA_012719085.1 Planctomycetota bacterium | reverse complement strand
CTGGGCGGCGGATGAAGATTGTGATTGCGATGGATTCGTTCAAGGGCACGCTGGGCGCGGATCGCGCGTGCGGCATCGTTGCCGAGGCGATCGTTGCGGCCCGGCCGGGGGTGGAGATCGTCGTCAGGCCGATGGCCGATGGCGGGGAGGGGACGGCGGCGGCCTTGATGGCGGCCTCCGGCGGGCGGTGGGTCCCTGCGACCGTGATGGGGCCGCTGGTGGAGATGGAGGTTCGCGCGGGGTTCGCCTGGCTGCCGGCCGACCGGACGGCGGTGGTGGAGATGGCGTCGGCCAGCGGGATGGGGCTGCTGCGGCCCGAGCAACTGGACCCCATGAAGACGACCACCTTCGGCACAGGCCAGCTCGTCCGGGCGGCCCTGGACCACGGGGCCGAGCGGATTCTGCTCGGCGTCGGCGGCAGCGCCACCGTCGATGGCGGCGTGGGCGCCGCGACGGCGCTGGGCTGGCGGTTCCTGGCAGGCGACGGGACGGCGGTCCCCCCTGGCGGCGGGGGGCTCGGTCGCATCTGCGAGATCGTTCCGCCCAATTGCGGCATCGAGGTCCCTGTGGACGTGCTGTGCGATGTGGACAATCCGTTGTGCGGCCCGCACGGAGCCGCGCGGGTCTATGGGCCGCAGAAGGGGGCGACGGCGGAGATGGTCGAGGCCCTCGACGCCGGCCTGTCCCACCTTGCCGCACTTGCGGCCGACCAGCTTGGGGTCCGCGTCCGCGACCTGCCCGGCGCCGGTGCCGCCGGGGGTCTGGCCGCCGGGGCCGTGGCGTTCATGGACGCCCGCCTCGTATCAGGGATCGAGACCGTCATGACGCAGGCGCACCTGCGATCGGATGTCGGCGACGCCGACTGGGTCATTACCGGCGAGGGCCGCTTCGATGCCCAGTCGATGCGGGGCAAGGTCGTTTCCGGCGTCGCCAGGGTGGCCCGGGAAGGCGGCGCCAGGGTCGCCGTCATCGCCGGCCAGGTCGGACTGTCCGAGCGGGTGTGGCAGGCGGCGGGGATCGGGGCCGTGCTGGCCTGTATGTCGCCCGGAATGGACCTGCCATCCGCGCTGGGACGCAGCGAAGAGCTGCTGTCCGAGGCGGCGGGGCGGTTTGCGAGGCGGCATCTGGCGGGATGAGGCAGGCAGGGCCGCTCTCGAACCAAATTCTTCTTGGCTCGCAGGCGGTTTTGCTGTAAAATGGGGAAAACGTGGAAGTTGGCGCGTTGTAGGAATCATGGCTCTCTCTGGAGAGGGATACGGGATGAATAGGTGCGTGTTTTATGGGATGGTTCTGGTGGTGGCGTCGGATATGTGCCTGGCGGCGCCGGAGCCGGCGGTCGTTCAGAGGCCGGGGCAATGGACTGTAGAGGTGAAATTCGAGCAGCCCCAGCAGCTTGTTCTTCCATGGGGAGGCAATGGTCCGGCTCGATTCTGGTACATGATCCTGACGGTGACCAATCGGACCGGCCAGGATATCGAGTTCTATCCGCGTTGCGAGCTGATGTCCGACACGTTCCAGATCGTGCCGGCCGGCGTGAAAGTCCCGCCCGTCGCTTTCGAGAGGATCAAACAGCGCCATCAGGCCCGCTATCCGTTCCTTGAAGCACTGGGGGCGGTCGAGAACCGGATTCTTCAGGGCGAGGACAACGCCAAGGACATCGTGGTGATCTGGCCCGATTTTGACAGCCAGGCGACGGGCTTCAAGGTGTTCGTCACCGGGCTGAGCAACGAGACCGCCTCCATCGACCATCCTGTGGCCGTGGACGGTGCAGGTCAGCCGGTCAAGGTGTTTCTGCGGAAGACGCTGGTGCTGGACTACGCCTTCCGGGGCGACCCGGCCCTGCGGGATTCCGTGCAAGTGGTCTACAAGGACATGTCCTGGGTCATGCGATAGCACCGCGCATTTCGGTGCCATCGAACAGCGTCTGCCTGGCGGACGCACTGCAGGCGGTTCCCAAGCACGACGGTTGTCGCATCTGCGTTGTCTGACGAGTGCGGCGATCGGCCGTCCAAGTCCGGCAATTCCACCGTCTGGTGCCGCAACCGGCGAGATCCTGCCCCATTGCCCCATCCCACATCGGATGACGTCGCGGGCTCGAACCGATGGATCGCCTGGGCGTTGATGCCCTTGTGCGTGTAGATTCGGTGTGGCTTGTGCCGGGCATCGGTTGTCGTCACCATGCATGCCGCGTGCTCCCACGATCTGCACCTGCCGAGGGGGCGGACGACGTAGCCCGAGGCTGCGCCGATCGGTGGAGACAGCCGCTTTTCCATCGCGATCGAGGCCGGCAAGGTCCCGATGCAAATTACGTATGTTCCACAATAGACAGAGACCACCGGCACGCTATGATGACGCCAACGGTACGTGACATGGACGAATGGATGCTTGAGTGACGACGGTTTGCCCGCGGCGACAGCGATGTGTGGCGGGGGTGACTGTCGAGCTCGGTCGCTCGGAGGAATGGAAGTGGATTCGGCAAGGGAGGCTATTGCGGTTTTGGGGGGTGTGCGGCTGCCGGAGGATGCGTCGCTGCTTCCGCTGTCTTCTCAAACGCGGGCAGCGCAGCGAATCTCGCTGCGGCGCCGTGGCATGCCAATGACTCCATTTTCTGATCTTCCCACGCCGGTTGTCTCGGTGGGCGCTGTGGCTGTCCATCGCAGGAGTGTCACCCTATGTCGATAGACGGCTCGTCGTGCGCGTGCCGCGAGTGATCGTCGGTCTTGATGACAGTGTTGGAGATGACGTTGGAATCACGGACTTGCAAAAATGACGACAAGGGGGCAGGATGCGGCGCCGTGGAAGGCTGTCGCAGCGGGGCGGCAAGAGTCCAATGGAAGATGTCCCTTGGGTTGTCGGTGGGCCCGGTTGGCGGGCAACAGTCTGTGACAGCGCCCTGATGGATGCGTCCTGGTTGGAAGGTTTTTTGGAGGACCCTTCCGGGAGGAGGGTAGGAAAGGAGGACACGATGTTGTCCAGTCGAAGGAGTTTGTGTTCTATCTTGATGTTGGTCCTTTTGTCTGGAGGGGCAAGCCTGTCTGCTGCGCCGACGGTGGAGGAGGCGGTCAACCTGATTGCGTCGCGTTTGGATCAGGAGCAGGTCAAGGACGGACTGGATGCGGGAGCATGGCCGCTGGAGATGTACTTCACCGGGCCGATTGCCGCCGGCATGGTCTGTGCGTACGAGCGAACCGAGGATCCGGCGTACCTGGCCTCAGCTCACCTTGCGGGACAGTGGATCTTCGATACGGCGGCGGTGTATGGCGCCCTTCTGGGGGATGAGACATACGCGTTCACCCGGCTGAGCGAGCTGTCGGAGGACCCGAACCAGAACCCTTGGCGGGATGCATTGGTTGATTTCTTCCTGAGCCATCGGAATCCCGACATCACCGGCACGACGGAAGAGTATCTTCGGGTCTTCGAGGAGTTGGAGCCGTCGACCGCCACATACCATATCGCCTATCTGCTCGTTGCGGCTGACTATGTCCAGGATGCCGATGTGGATGTTTATCGTCAGGCGCTTCTGCGCTATTTGTCTGGTGTGGACGACAAGGCGGATTTCCCCGTCATGGCCCTGGGGGTCGCGACATGGGCGCTGATCGCGACCGATACGCCCGCCGAGACGCTCGTCGCATCGGACGACGCAGTGCCGAATTCCTACTGGGAAGGGCTGACCGTGGGCGATCTCCCCGAATTGCTTGCCGGGCATCAGGTTCCGGAAGGCGAGGTTTTGGCCGGTAGCTTCTATTGGCGGTTCGATCATACGGACGGCGGCACCGAAGGGGTGATCGCCGGATATACCGAGGATACGATCTTCGGCACGTTGGGATTGATCGCCGCTGCTTTGAAGGATCCCGAAGGGGCCGGCGAGCCGGCCGATCTGGCGATTGCCGCTGCAGAACAGGCGTTGTTGTCGGGGATCGACGAAGACGGTCTGGTCTACCTGCATCTGGCCATGCAAGGTCCTACGTACAACGCTTTTGCCGGTGAGATGCTGCAGGCCCTTTGGAGCGTTGAGGAGTACTGGGATTGGCGTGCGGAAATGGAAATGGAGATGGAGGCTGAGGTGGTGGCCGAACAGGAATAGGCGTGCGATCTGCGGAGCGCACGAGAGGTTTGGACGATGCGAAGACTCGACAATATTGCAGGCGCTTTGTTCTGTGCGATCTGCCTCATGTCGGTGCGAGTGACACAGGCGGTCGACGTCTACGAGACGATGGACGTGGTGAGGGCGGCGGCGGTCTATCTTGTGTTCGGCCAGGTGGTGGGAGGCCCGCTCGATGGATCGTGGGCCGGGGAAGAAGCGCACACCGGTTCGATTGTGGCCGGTCTTGCCAAAGCCCACGAGCTGACCGGTGATGAGGATGCCAGGATTGCGGCGGTCCGCGGAGGAGATTTCATCCTGCGCGCCTCCGAGGGCAACTACTACGGCGATGAGGCGTACGCCCTGATGTGTCTGAGCCGGATCGCTCCGGACGGCGTGCCGAACATCTGGCGCTCTGCCCTGGACGACTTCTATCGGAATGTATCGCAGTCGGCCCGAGGTGGGACACTGGGCTACACATCGCAATACAGTCGGTTCGACCCCTCTCTGGCCGCATTTTATCTGGCCCAGTATGTCGTTGCGGCGTTCTATGTGGATGCCGAAGACAAGGAACTCTGGCGGGAGGCGCTGGTGGATTGTCTGGTTCAAGTGGACGATGAGGCCGCTGAGTTCCCGGTCATGGCGCTGGGGATCGCGACGTGGGCATTGTCCGAGATCGACCGTCTGGACGGTGTTGTCCTTGATCCGTATGCGCAGGGAGTCCCTTATTGGCGCGGGCATACCTTCGCGGAACTGCCCGAATTGCTTCTGACCCACCGGATCCTCGATGGCCGGCTCGCCGGCAGCTTCTATTGGCGATTCGATCATCGCATGGCCGTGCCAGGAGGGCCGGCAGGTGGGTATACGGAAGAGTCGGCGTCCAGCGCGTTGGGACTGGCGGCAGCCCTTCGCGTCACAGAAGATCCGGAGGTTGCGTTGGCAAGTGAGCAGTTGCATGATCTGCTGCTGCAGAGTGTGGAGGACGACGGGCGCATTCGGCAACATCTGACTCTCGGGGGCCAGGCGTTCTACTCCGAGGCCGGACGCGTGTTGCAGGCGCTGGCCGATCGGGCGAATGCCGACGGCGCTGAGGGGGAGGAACAGGCGGCGGATGGCGATCAGATTGTACTTTCGACGCACGTCGAACCGGATGGTTGGGCCGTGCAGGGAGCTGTTGTACCCCGCGAGTTTTGAGTGTGTGCTTTGAACTCGTGTGCTGGGATCGTGTTCATCTGTGAACACAGGAAAGGAGGCCAGATATGGCTGGAAAAAGGAGGTACCGAATGCAGTGGAGGAACGTGCTGTTAACCGTGTTGGTTCTCGGCGTGGTGGCCGGCATGCTGGCGCCGTCGGTCCTCGCGGCAACCAAGGCAGAGGAGAAGTCATCGGAGAAGGCAACAACCTTGTTCGATCCTTTTGCTCTGCGGACGGTTGTGCTGACCGGTGGAGAGCTTCAGGCGCCAATCAATCTGACGCGGCAGGCAATCCGGATTCCGTTCCGTCCGGCACTGAGAAGTCCCATTTTGACGTCGTTCTGACAACTGCTCCGGGTCGGAGGTGTGTCGCTCTGACGATGGAGATGGGACGATTGTGATGTCGCCCGGCATGGGCGGCAGGGCATGTGAACGGGTGTAAGTCGGGTTGTGGCTTTGCGTGGAGGGTCTGCGCGCCAAAGATCGCAGCGATTCGGCTGATTTTTGGCCTGAATCGTCAAACAAGCACGATTTGCATCGTGCTGTAACCACTGAGGAACTTCGTTGGGCAACCACCGACGGCTGTGCCCATGCCTGAGTCACAGTTCGCGGTGCAAGAGGTTGTGTTGTTGAAGCGGACCGGAGACGGCCCGTTTCGGCGAGGATGACGGCGTGGCTTGCCGCCTCGGCCGGACGGGGGCTTTTCCCGGAAGGCTTCGAGTGTATCTTCGCCCGTATCTCGGGCGGGAACTTGCTATGTACTCGCCGAACCGGCCATTGGGCCGGTTCGGCGGGCGAGTTGCTGTCCTGCCGGATTGGGCCGCGATGCACAGGAGGAGTGGAGGTTCATACGATGAGAACGAAAGTCATCCCGCATTATGTTGGATGGCCGGTTGCTTTGATCGGTCTGTCTGTGTGTCTGCTCGGCTGCGGCGATCGCATTCGTCTGCCTTCGGATGAACGGCTGGCGGACTTCGAGAGCGCCGGTTACGACGGGCCCTCGGTGGATCTCGACCGCATCAGCAGAGCGACGATACCGGCGGGGCCATATCGCGTGACGCACGGCGACGTTCTCCAGTTGACCATGCCGGTGACGCTGTTCCCCGGCGTTCCCCAGGCCGGTGCGGCGGTGGCTGGTGAGGTGACGCGTCGATGTCGTGTCAGTGATGCCGGTGTGATCACGATCCCGGACGGCCGCCAGATCACCGTGGCAGGCAAGTCGTTGTCCGAGATCGAGTTGGGGATTGTCGAGGCGTACTACCCCGAGTTCGTCAAGACCAAGCCGTCGGTCTATGCCGAGGTTCTTGACTACAGGTCGCAACGGGTCCAGATCCACGGCAGCGTCAGGAACCCCGGCGTTTACAGCCTGCGTCACGATCAGATGTCCCTGGCGACGTTGCTGATGGAGGCGGGGGGCATCCTCGATGAGGGGGCGGCGGTTATTCACATCACCGGCCGCGATGCAGCGGATGGGCCATCGATGCGATCGCCGGATCGTGGACTGCCACCGTTCCCTGAGGTTCGTCGCGATCGGCAGGCCGCGTCAGCAGATGCCTCGGGGCACCATGCCGCTATGCGGGCGCAGACGCATTCTCCGTTGCGTTTGCGTTTCGAGCCGGAAGGCCCGCTCCCGACAACCGGGTGGATCGGCCTCGAACGAGGTGGAGAGGTGCTGGTTCGTCGGTGGCTGGACATTGCGAACGATCCTCAGAAGCAGACGCTGATGGAAGCGGCCGCGGCCAGTGTCGAGCGGCTGCCCATCACCCTGCTGGATCGCCGGCTCGTGCAACTGGAACGCAAGCTCCTCGCCGACAATCAAAGAACGCAGGTGCATCTGGCCATGTATACCCGTGACGCCGATTGGCAGCCTACCGACGCAGGCGACTACGTTACGTGGCTGGCAGACACTTCGTACGTGGACAGGGCCGACTACGAGATGGAGGCGTCGACGGAGCGGTTCGCCGGTTCGTTGGCAAGTTCCTCCGACGAGGCGGGGGCTACGATCGTCCTGCCGGTCAGAGGACTGAACATTCCGTTCGTCGACGTGGCGCTGAATGAGGGCGATTCAGTGATCGTCGAGCGGCTCCAGGCCCAGTATGTCACGGTTCTCGGACTGGTCCGCTCGCCCGGCAACTTTCCATATCCGGTCGATGCGCAGTTCCGACTTGCGGAAGTGCTGGCCTTTGCCGGTGGGCTCGACATGGTGGCCGACCCTCGCTATGTGAGCATCTACCGGCTGAAGATGGATGGTACGGTGGCCAGCGCCACGTTCCAACTGGTCGATCCCCGCAATCAAGAGGAGTTGACCGCCCAGCTTGCCTTGCCGGTCAGGCCGGGCGATGTGGTGTCGGTGGAACACACACCTCGGACGCGCACGAATACCTTCCTGGATCGCTATTTCCGATTGAGCATGGGCGTCTATCTGCGTCCAGAGCAACTCTGGGGGGAATGATGGTGCTTGAGAATGCAGGCAGCGAACGATTCTCCATCCAGCGACGCCACAGGATGGAGCGATGGTCTGATGGGCGCACGGCGGGACATCACGTGCCCACAGGGGCGGCGGCTGTTCCTGAGAGCCTTGTCAGCGTGATATGGCGAGGTCGCTGGATCATGCTGGTCTGTCTGGTGCTGGCTCTGGCGGCGGGCATGGTCTACATCCAGACGGCCACTCCGATCTACACGAGCACGGCGAAGCTGTATCTCGACTATGGCGGCATCCCCATCGCGCAGTCGTATGAGTCGGGGCGGATTCCGCGAACGGACCGATACCTCTACACGCAGGCGGAATTGCTCGTCTCGCGTCCCATTCTCGGGACGGTGTTCGAGCTGCCCGAGATTCGGCGGCTGCGCACGTTTGCCGATATCGATGTGCCGATGGGCTATCTGCGCAGGAACCTTCATGTGGAGGTCGGCAGGAGGGACGAGATCGTCAGCGTTTCGTTTAGTTCCCCTTACGCGGCGGAGGTGCCCCAGATCGTCAACAGGGTCGTCGATGCCTACATGGCCTCACGATCCGACAACCAGCGGAAGAACTCCTCACAGGTTCTGAAGATGCTCCAGGAAGAGATGGCCCGGGCCAACGCTGAACTGGAGGAGAAGCGCGATGAGCTGGAACAGTTCCAGAGCACATCGATGCCTCTGGCGTTGGGGTCCGACCAGGGCAGCGGCGTCGGCCAGCTTTATCTGACGCTGCAGACCGAGTACACCCAGGCGCAACTGAGGGCGAGCGATGCGGAGTTGTTCTTCCGCAGCGCACAGGTGCTGGCCAACGACCCGGAGGCGCTGCGGCAGTATGCGCGATCGCGAGGTCAGGTTGCGGCCTATGCCGCCGGTGGCAACGAGATTGCCCAGTTGGAGGCGCAACTGACCAGTGGCCAGTCGGACCTGGAGGCGCTTCTGGCCGAGCTTACGCCGGATCACCCGAGAATTGCCTCGCTCACGGCGCAGATCGAGCGACTCAAGGCGACCATCACCGAGTTGAACGATCGATTCGTGCGTGTCCTGCTCGCCGCGGCCGAGCGGCAGTTCCAGGAAGCGAAAGAACGTGAGGAAGAACTCGCGGAGCTTCACCGTGAGCAGGGCCAGAAGGTGGCGCAGTTGAACAGGGAACTCAACCGGTATCAGCGTCTCGACGCAGAGGTGTTGCAGTTGATGACGTATTGCCAGACGGTCGAGCAGCAGATCCGAGAGATTCGAACGATCGTCGGCGAGGATGTCGGTCAGTTGCGAATGGAGATTCTTGAGCCGGCGCTCGTCTCGGAATTGCCGTCGCACCCACAAAAGAGCAAGATCATGGCGATGGCCCTGATCCTGGGGCTCCTGGCGGGAGGCGGGCTGTCGGTCCTGCGAGATTTCACGGACCAGACCCTGCGGTCCGGCGAGGAGATCTCCGCTGTCCTCGGCCTGTCCGTCCTCGGTGTGGTTCCCGCCATGTCCCAGCGTGAGACGGTTCCCAGCCGGGGGCAGAAGGTCCATCGGCAACCCGATGTTCCCGAGGCGGAGGCCTTTCGCACGATCCGAACGGCCATCTTCTTCGGTGCTCCGAAAGACAGGGCCAAGACCCTTCTGGTTACCTCTCCGGCTGCGGGTGACGGCAAGTCCACCCTGGCGAGCAATCTCGCCATTGCAATGGCCCAGGCCGGCCAGAAGACGATTCTTCTCGACGCCGACTTCCGAAAGCCGATGCAGCACACGATCTTCGAAGCGCAGAACGATCACGGCGGCCTGAGCGCCGTGCTCGCCGGGCAGATGAAGCTCGGGCCGGCTATCCAGGCGACATCGGTGAAGGGCCTGAGCCTGCTGTCGTGCGGCCCGCGGGTGGCCAATCCCTCGGAGATTCTCAACAGCCGACGATTCACCGCCCTCCTGGAGCGCCTTGCGGAGGCATACGATCGCATCGTCGTCGATGCGCCGCCGGTGACCGCTGTCGCCGACGCCCAGATTCTCGGCGCCGTCTGCGACGTGACGATTCTTGTGCTGCGAGCAGGGAAGTCCACGAGGAAGATCGGCCACCGCGCGATCGACGGACTGCAACGGGTCGGCGCGCACCTGTTGGGCGCGGTGGTCAACGACGTCGCTCGGAGCGGGGATCGCTACGGCTATTACGGCACCTACGGTGGATCGAACGGCTCAGGCCGAGGCAAAGCCAAGGCAGAAAAGGGCCGACGGACCTCGTCGGATCGGGTCGGGCCCAAATCGGTGGTGACGGCGATTTCTGAAGGAGTTCGATGAGATGATGCTGTGTGTCGGCGATGCGACGAGCACTGTCTGTCATCACGGCCGGGCGAGGTACACCGGGGCGCTGGCGCCCGGTGGGTGGGAGAGCTGACATGGCCATGGACAGGACCACCTGGATCTCGGACGATCGAGGCGAACAGCTTGACCGCGTCACGGAGGGATTGCTGATTGTGATGCTGGCGTTCATGCCGCTGGCGTTCGGTGTCGTCGAGGCCTGGAGCGAGATGATTGTGATCGCATTGGCCGGTGCGATGTCGGTCTGTTTCCTGCTGAAGCCGGTCGTCACCGGCCGCGTCAGCGTTTCATGGACATGGGCATACGTCGCCGTCGCGGCTTTCTTGGCCGTGGCCCTGTTGCAACTGATTCCACTGCCGACCGCCCTGGTTCGGGCGATCTCGCCGAACACGGCCTCGCGCAAGGCAGAGTTGCTCGGCGACCTGCCTGGCGCCGGCGAAGCTCTCTCCTATATGACCATCAGCTTCTATCCGCATGCGACTCGCCACGGTCTACGGCTCGTTCTGGCGATTGCCGCGGTGTTCGCGGTCGTCCTGAATGTCTATCGGCGTCCCGATCAGATCGTGCGTTTGTTGGCGGCGATCGCTGCGATTGGCGCCGGCATTGCTGTGCTGGCTGTGGCGCAGAACCTCTTTGGGAACAACAAGATCTACTGGTTTGCCGAGTCGCCGAACGGCGTTGCCCACTCCGGCCCCTTCGTCAATCACAGTCACTACGCGCAGTTCATGAATCTGTCCATCGGGGCGGCCCTGGGCGCTTTCCTTTACCTGATTGGACGTGGATTTGCCCGTCGCAAGGTGGTCCCTGAAGTCGTCGCCGAATACCTCGGGTCTCCCGAGGCCAGACCCGCTTGGGCGCTTCTGGCGATGATGGTTGTAGGCGCCGGCACGGTCTTTCTGGCGATGAGTCGCGGCGGGGTGATCAGTATGCTGATGGCCGGAGCATTGACCACCGTGGTGCTCAGTCTGCGAAGACCGATGAGGGGCTCTGGGTGGATCATGGTCGTGCTGGCTCTGGGGGCGTTCTGCTGCGTGCTCTACATCGGATTTGACGCCGTCTACGACCGGTTGGCGACGTTGCGCGATCTGTCCGAAGCCGAGAGCGGTCGAGGGCAGATTGTCCGTGACATTGCAGTGGCATGGGCGCGATTCCCCGTCCTTGGCACAGGCCTCGGGACCCACGAAGTGGTTTACCCCGAGTTCGACCGGTCCACTGTGCCGGCGCTGGCATCGCACGCGGAGAACGAATATGCCCAGGCTGTGGAGGAGACGGGCATCCTCGGTCTGGCGGCGCTGTTGGCATTCGCAGGACTCATCGGGATTCACTACGTTCGCGCCGTCAAGGGCAACCACGTTCCCATTGGTTCGGTGGCCTATGGTCTCGGATTTGGACTGGTGGCCATTCTGCTGCACAGCTTGAGCGATTTCGGGCAGCATCTGCCGGCCAATGCCGTCCTGACGGCAGTGTTCTGTGCCCTCCTGATCTGCCTGTCGCGTCTTGGGAAAGGGCAGGCCGACGAATCGCATGAGGCGGTCTGCGTCACCGCGCATTCCCGGCCGTTCTGGATGGCAGGGTTGGCGGTTGTCTTCATCGTGTGGGCCTGGGGGCTGCTCGGTGCCAACAGTGCCCGTCTCGCCGAGGCGCATTGGAAACAGGTGCTGGCGGCCGAGCGCGGGCTGATGGAAAACGGCTGGCAAGGCACGGATGACGAGTACGTCCAACTGCTGGGACATGCCGGCAAAGCGGTGGATCGCCAGCCGGACAACGTTATGTATCGACACTGGTTGAATGTGTACCGATGGCATTCGCTGAGCCGCACGACCGATCCGAACACCGGCCTGCTCCTGCTGCCGGTGGAGGCGTTGGAGTTTGCCGAGCGGATTGCGGAGGAGTTGAACCGCGCCCGCGCAGCGTGTCCGACGTTCGGCGCGACGTGGTGCGTTCTCGGCCAGTTGGAACGCTCTGTGCTGGGCCGGATTGACGAAGGCGCCCATCACATCCGCGAAGGCGTCAAGCTCGCGCCGTGTGATGCCACCGCACGTCTTGTCGCGGGGACGTTGGCGCTGGAGGAGGGTGATGTGGACGTGGCCTTCGCTCATCTCGACCGCGCTGCGGCGCTCGACGGGCGGCTGTTTCGAGAGATCGCGATGCTCCTGACAGACCAGTCGGATCGACCTGACCTGGCCCTCCGGATCGCCGGTGACGATCTCCATCGGCTCAACGTCATGGTCAGTGTCCTTGAGGCGACGGGCCAGAGCACCGAATCCGTCGAACAGACACGGCGGAAGATTGTGGCGCTCCTCGAACAACGGTGTCGCGAACCGAATCCGCCCGCCTGGGTCTTGGCTTCGCTGGCGGGAATGTACGCGCGCGACGGCAGCGTTGCCGAAGCCGCCGACTATTACCGGCAGGCCCTTGATCTGGACTATGGCAGGGTGGAGTGGCGGTTCAGTCGGGCGCGCCTGCTGGAGCAGATGGGCGCCCTGGCGGACGCGATTCGTGAGGCCGAAACCTGCCTGCGTCTGCG
>JAAYBA010000556.1 GCA_012719085.1 Planctomycetota bacterium | reverse complement strand
TGTCCCGCTCGATGCTGCGCGCACCACGCACCGCCCTCCGCCGCCGGCTCTCTCCGATGCGGACCTCCGCCCATCCCATTCCACTCACCACCCCCGCCCTGCAAATCCCGGGCCGAACAGGATTGTGACTGTCCTTATTATACCCAATTATTTAGCAATCACCCCACCTCCTGCATCAACCGTGCGCTATAGGCGTCACACCAGTCTTCTTCTTTGGATGTCCGACACCTTAACCTGCTGCCAGGAAGGTTAGCCTCGGCGTAGACCACGTGACCTATCTCATGTAAGAGAACATACATCGCATATTGCTTGGCACTCGCCAAGTCCCACATGATTACCCCCTTGGCCAAGTCTGGCTTTCCACCGTATCTCTTAACGTTCTCGATGTATTGCCTCTGTCGGCAGACAAGAGGACTCTCGAGTCGGCCTTCTACCCGTTTGACACAGAAGTTCACCCTGATGCGATAGTTCCTACCGTGGCCAAGCATCCGTCCCGCATGCGAACTGTTGCTACTGAACCCGAACCTGATGTACTGGATAGTCTCCCAAATACTCGGAGGGACATGCTTTCTGACCCTGGCAATGTCAACCTTCGACAATGGATAAATATACTCGGGACTAACACTATCATATATGGTTCTCATGGTGACCTGTGTCCTTCGTAACCACTACCGTCTTCGCGGGCCTTTCGGTACCCTGCCATGTTCCTCGGCGCCGTGTTCACCGACATTCCTTTCAAAACCAGGATGCGGTTGCCTACGTTCGGCTCCTTTAGGTTTATCTGTTCGTGGACCCTTCTTCTTGCCGCGTCTGCCCATCCAGCGGACCAGATCGTCGAGTGCCTGCCTGCCCGTGTCGTATATGTTCTCGGCTTGGACGTAGGTCCAAGCCATCGGCGTAGCGATTTCGTCCGCATATCGAGTACCTAAAGAATAGCCACCATAGCCAAACGCGCCAGCTACGACAACTACGGCAGCCGCCTGGGGGACAAATTTCACGGCTGTGCTCAGCGCAACCTTAGTAGATGTGATCAATCCGCCGGCGCTCGACAGAGCATTGATTGTCAGGGTGTTCCCGGATACCGTCATTACGAGGATGCCAACATCAGCCTGAGTGGGGGGCTCTTCCCAACTCCCGCCGGCGCCCCCGCCACCAGAACTGCTACTGGCGCGAGCCCTGCCGCTGGCTTGATCGGCCCACTTGTACCAGTCACATGGGTCAAAGCTGACATCGCAGAAGTCGCCACCGGCGTTCACATAGGAATACATGTCGTCCCAGCTGTCGAAGTAGAAATCGGTGCCTACCCCGCCGCCTTCTGTGTAGCACAGCACCTGGAGCTTGGAGACGCCCGCATCCACTATCCAGTTGTAGCCGTAGCTCGCCCAACAGCCGGACGGATCGACATAATTGGTCGAGTTGTTGCCACAGTAGCCATACCAGTTCATTCCGTCGGCGTAGCCGATGGGGTCGGTTTGGAGGAAGCGGCCGATGGTGGGGTTGTAGTATCGGGCGCGGTAGTAGTACAGGCCGGTCTCGGTGTCGAAGCGTCGGCCGGTGAAGGCGAAGGGGTTGGGGTGGCCCGGGTCGGCGGCGGCGACCTGGCCATAGACGTCGTACTCGTAGACCGCTTCCGATTGATGATTGCGGATTGATGATTGACGATTCGCATGATGTAGCGTGGGCCGAGGCCCACCAATCGCTTGGTCGCCGTCCCAGTCGGCAAGCTCAGGGCAGGCTACGCCGGTCGAGGCGTCCCCGGCCCCCGGCGTCCACTGGAGGTAGTCCACCCACCCCCGATCGGACCCGTCCGCGGTTCGATTGTCCTTGATGTACTGCCACATCAGCGAGTGCGTTCCGGCGCCGCTGACGTTGTACGACTTCTGGGGCCAGTCGCATATGTTCCAGACGGTTCCGATGGTGTAGACGTTCAGATCGGTGCCCAGCCCATCCTGCAACTCGGTCGAATTGTACAGCGTCTGCGGCTGGCAGCGGACGTGGTCGACCCACGCGCAGTCGTCGGCCGGGCTGCGGTGTTTGACCGGCCGGATTGTCGGGGGCGTTGTCCGCACGGAGTCCTCCCTTCACAATACAGGCAGTCTATCGCCCTGCAATCCCCTTGTCAATGGGTCGTGGGCGAGCCGGGCCGATGGGTTGCTAAACAGGGTGATTCGTAGGCTTAGGGATGGGTTCGGTTTGACTTTCGTGGTGGTTGTGTTAAGATGAGGATGGTTGGGTGGTCCGCGTTCCCGTTGGTTGTGTGCCCATAGGGGCCTTTTCGAATGGGATAGCGCTTTCCGGCGTGACTTCGGACACGGGTATATCCCAACCATCCGGGCAGGGCAGGCAGGGGAGTTGTTTTGATGGTGGAAGGTGACCTGGGACGTCATCGGGTGGTCATTGCAGTCGGCGCTGCGCACGATGCGGCGGCGGCCGAGATCGCTCGTGTGGCGGCCGAGTACGAGGTGGATGTCCGCCGTTGCGACGACGTGTACGCGGCGACGGCGGAGGTGGCGCTATCGCGCGACCGTTGCGTCCTCGTGATCGGCCGGCTTGGCGAGCTGGCGAAGGAGGGTCGCCGCTTCTTCGCCATTGCGGCCGACAGGGGGGCGCGGTGCTGCGGATTGCTGGACGCCGCGACAGGGGCCGAGCCGGACGTGGTGGCCGCGGCGGTTCGGGCGGGCGTCGTCGTCATCGGCGCGACCGCCGAGGTCAAGGACGTCTTGGACGCCTGGCTGGCCGTCGGCGGATGTCCTCCATCCAAGCCGGTGGTCTGTCTGGACGAGGAATACCGCGCGACGGAGGCCGAGTTGAACGCATTGTTGGGGCAGGGAACCGATGAGTAGCACGGCCGAATCGTTGGCACGGACGCAGGGGCAGGGCAAGGTCCTGCTGGTCGGCGACATTCGCAAGGCGTTTCTCGACGCCGAGAGCGTGGGGCGCTACCCGTGCGACGTCAAGGCGAACCTGCTGGATGCGATCGAGGCGGCGGCCACGTGCGATTACGACGCCGTCGGGGTGGTGATGAACGGCCTGCTGGGGCAACTGGGTCCGGCGTTGCGGGCCTTGCGCCGGGCAACGAAGGCGTCGATCGTCCTGCTGGCGCAGATGGTGGATGAGCCGATTGCCCGCCGGCTGGTTCAGAGCGAGCCGGGCGTCGAGAAGGCGGCCGATGCGTATCGCGTCTGTCCGACGACCCTGGCCGGCTTCGGGTCGGGTCTGCCCGCTGCGTCGGGGGCGGCGTGGTCGCAGGGCGACGTCGTTCCGCCGGGCGTTGAGAAGCGGATGCGGTATCTCGAACGGCTGGCCACCACCGACGACCTGACGGGACTGAAAAACCGCCGCTACATTCGCGAGTTTGCCCGGCAGATCATCGAGCGGGCCCGGCACAACGCCGGGCGCATCACGCTGCTGGTCTTCGATATCGACAACTTCAAGCACTACAACGACGTCTACGGCCACTCGACCGGCGACGAGATCCTCCGGCAGGCGGCCCTGCTGATGCGTCGCTGCTGTCGGCCGCACGACGTGGTCGGCCGGATCGGCGGCGACGAGTTCGCCGTGGTGTTCTGGGACGACCCGCACGGCGGCGTGTCCGAGCCGGCGAGCGACAGACGCCACGCCGAGGCCGAGCACCCCAGCGAGCCGGTCTTCGTGGCCCGACGGTTTCAGAATGAATTCGGTCACGCCGAACTGAACCTGCTGGGCCCCGAAGGGCAGGGCGTTCTGACGATCAGCGGGGCGCTGGTGCGATTCCCGCGCGACGGCCGGACCGTTCAGGAGCTTTTCGAGCGGGCCGACGCCGCCCTGCTCGATGCCAAACGCAGCGGGAAGAACCGCATTTACCTCGTGGGCGAGCCAAAAAGCAATATCGCCGACCTTCCTTAGCCGATATAGCTGGGTGGGTGTGCACGGCACACCGATTTGGTGGTATGGGCTGGACGTCGCATGGATTTGCTCACAATCAACCCGCTGAGTTGGGAGGCGCTGCTTTGCTGCTTCCTTTCGGCCTTTGTTATCGGGCTGGAGAGGCAGTTGCAGGGCAAGCCGGTCGGCGTGCGAACGAGTTCGCTGATCTGTATTGGGACGTACATCTTCGTCGCCATGTCGCGCGAGGTGTTCAGCGCGTCAATGGACCCGTCCCGCGTGGTCGGGCAGGTGATTACCGGAATTGGTTTTCTCGGCGCCGGGGTGATTCTGGCCAAGGATGGGATCGTCGTGGGCGTGACGTCCGCTTCGGCGATCTGGATCCTGGCGGCGATTGGCGTGGTCGTGGGACTGGGGCACCCGTGGCTGGGCGTCAAAGTGGCCGTCTTGACGGTGGTGATTCTCGTGGGCGTCAATCTGCTGGAGAACACGTTCGAATTCATGCAACGCGGCGTGCATCACAAGCTGCACAATCGCCAGAACGGTCGGGGGGCCGCTGCATCGTCGCCGTTGGAGCGGAGCTCCGAATAGGCTCTCGTGGGCGATCTGTATGTCGAATCGATCACACCAATCCGTAGGTAAGACGGCGCGGATCGCCGCGCTCAGACGCCTGCCGAACCTCGTCGGCTGCGCCGGCCGTGCGGTCTTCTTCTGTCTGTTGTTCGCCTACCTGTGGCGGATCGTCGATGTGCGTCTGATCTACTACGCCGCCGGCATGGTATCGGACTTCCCGGTCTTCTTTCGAGGCGAGGCGTTTTTTCGTCCATTCCTGTCCTATCCGGGCGGGCTCGCTGAATATGTCGGAGCGTTCCTGGCGCAGTGGTTTGCCTTTTCCTGGGGCGGCGCTCTGGTGGTGACATTGCAGGCGTGGCTGCTCGCGGCCTGCGCAGGCGCGGTCCTCGACGCGGCGGGCGCTTCGGGTCTTCGCTGGGTGCGGTTCATTTTTCCGCTCGGTCTGCTGGTGGTCTGCTCGCATTACGCCTATCA
>JAAYBA010000555.1 GCA_012719085.1 Planctomycetota bacterium | reverse complement strand
GCATGGTTCTTGACCTGGCCCGAGATGTAATAGGGCAGCCCGCAGCCGGCGTATGACAGGAACTGGCCTTTCTCCACCACCGTGACACTGGCGTGGGGCATCAGCCGAATCACCTTGGCGGCGACCTTGGGGCCTGCCGCCACGCCGCCGACGATCACGACCTTCATGGCGCTCGATCTGTCGTTGTCTGTGAGGCTGTCGATCTCGCTCGGGTCTGCCATCGGAAGCTGGATGTCGAGTCGGGCGCCGCCGAGATCGGCCTTGCCGGCCTGGACGGCGCCCCCCAGCGCCTCGACGACCGCTTTGACGAACGACAATCCCAGCCCGACCCCGCCACGTGTCGAGCTGCGCGCCGATGCGGTGCGATGGAACGGCTCAAAGATCTTCTCGCGCATGCCTTCCGGGATGCCCACGCCCGAATCGGCCACGCACAGATGGATGAGGCGGTTCGGCGGTTCGGCGGTCAGCGTCAGCCGGACCTGGCCATGCGACGGGGTGTACTTGAAGGCGTTGTCAATCAACGCGTCCAGCGCTTCGGTCAGGGCCGGCTCCGTGCCATGGACGTATACCGGCTCGTCCTCCGCCTGCACCACGAAGGTCAGCCCGTATTCGATGGCCTTCTCTTCGTAGCGCGTCCGGATGTTGCGGACGATGCCCGCCACGTCCACCACCCCGTCGATATGCTCCTGGCGTCCCAAAGCCGAGACGATGGCCAGCATCCGCCGCACGGTGGCGACGCCCTCGTCGCATCGCAGATTCGCCCGGGCAATGAGGTCCTTCTGCTTGGGCGTCAGCGGCCCGGCTACTTCGGTGGCCAGCACGTCCAGAAGCGTGCTGATCGTACTGATCGGGCTCTTGAGTTGGTGCGCGATCAGCGAGGCGAATTGCAGGATCTCAGACTGATCGGGTTTGTTGTCTGTGTCTTCCTCCATCGTTTCTTCTCTGCCCTTGTCGTACTGTCGTTAGCCCTTGTCGTGCTTGATCTGTCGTCAGTATACTGGATCGACACCAGGAACCATAGTCGCAACCGGGGCAATCATCCATGGGGTTGTCCGGTCGGATCAGAAGCAGATGGCCAATTGGACCCCGGCTCCTGCCTCGACGGGAAACGTCATCAGGCTGGTCCGCTCGGATTCGGGGAGGTTCAAAAAGGCGTCGTGGATGAACGCCGTCATGAAGTGGCCGAGGGCGGCTCCGAAGAGGACGTCCGATGGGTAGTGCTTGCGTCCTTCGACCCGGGCCCACGCAACGCCGCCGGCAAGGACAAGGTTGCCGGTCTGAAGCACCGGCCGGAAGCCTGTCGGCAGATCGATGGAATCCAGATTCCGGTTGGAGAGGGTTGCGCAGGCAAAGGCGGTGGAACTGTGGAGCGACGGAAAGCTGTTGTCGTTGCTCTCGTCGGGACGGTCTCGGACGAAAGCCTCCTTCATCACGCCGGTCAGGCCTTGTGTCATTCCGATGGCGGCGCCCTCGATAGCCAGGCCCTTCAACTTGGCGGAGGCCCATGGTGCGGCTTCGTCGCCGCTGGGTGTGGCCAGTGCCGTGACCAGGGTCTGTGCAGCCAGGAACGACGCAAGATCGTCGCTGGCCTTTCGGGCACCGTTTTCCGAGCCGAAGATGGGGGTGTGTTTCGTCGCCCAGTCGGAGGCCTTCTCGTCGAAATCGTCGATGGCAAACACCGCCGCCCCGGCCAGCGGGATGAGCGTATTCGGATTGAAGAAGGCGTCTCTGGCCGCTCTGGCGATGCGGTCTGAGTCGAAGCAGGTGAAGGCATGCTGGCCCCAGCGGCTGCCGTCCGGCAACGTGCCGCAGCCGGCGGTCCCAACGACAAGGCCGAATAAGACGATCCGTGTTTTCATCATGGTGCCATCCTCCGTCGCGGTCACCGAGTGGATGGGATTGTCGATGCGATGCGCAGAACAATGGAGCGGTGCAGCGACGGGACGACGACGGCGCCGTTGCGTACGGTTGTTTGCGATTGTCTGTCGGTCCAGGGATCGTAGAGTTGCACGCTCGCCCCGGCGGGAATTCGCATGCTGGATAGATCGATCCGAACGTCGCTCAGCGTATCGGGCCGGTAGCCCTCGACCAGTTCCGTTCGCCAGTCGTTGCGTGCATCGCGGCACCAGGCGAGGAACGTGTTGCGGCCGGCCAAGCCATAGATGCGCAGCCGGTCGTGCGCGATTGTGATCGGCTTGAACGCCTCGGCGGGCGGGTCGAGCCCCTCGACGGCTCGGGCGAACCGCGCGAAGTGGTGCCACAGATTCGGCTGCTCGATGGCCTGCCGCCACCACCAGACGTGGCCGCAACCGGCGGCCCCGCTGAAGAACGGCGCGAAGAGCATATCGTGCAGGAGCGTGCCGTCGGGGTCTTTGGCGTAGAGCTCGGAGCAGCCCGTGTGACGCGGCTTGACGGCCCCGGTCTCGGTCAGGATGATCGGCTTGCCCGCGTCGAACGCGATCAGTTCATGGACCGACTGGGCCCCCAGGACATCGACCGGGCCGTGACAGACCTGCCAGCCGGCGCCCTCGTCGAGGTAGCGGTGGACCTGGGCGACATCGTTGTCTTCCAGCAGGCACAGCGTGCGATAGCTGCTGCGTTTGTTCTCCCAGTCGTAGCTGCCGAGGCTCTGGATCGCGAGGTTGCGCGGGAATCGACGCTTCAGCTCGGGCAGCATCTCCCGCGTCCAGTCGAGCCACTCGGAATCGCGCACCGCGTCCATTTCGTTCCAGAGTTCCCACGCAAAGACGGCCGGCTCATCGCCATAACGCTCAGCGTACCAGTCGAGCTTGGCTTTGAAGTGGTCGTGGCCCCGGCTGGTTGAGAGGTACTCGTGCATGCTCTCGTAGAAGCCGCCGTTGGCCTTGTGGTAGATCGTGTTGTCGGACCAGCGCTGCCGCTCGGCGCGGATGTCGCGGAAGTGCTCGATGCACATCTTGACGCGAACGCCGTTGGCTCTCGCCATCGCAAGGAATCGGTCGATGATGCGGGCCCGCTCCGCATCGAATTGCAGGGGCTTGTCATGCTCGACGTTCCAGTTGTTGTGTCCCAGCCAGACGCGAACGTAGTTGATGCGATTGGCCGCCATGATCTCGAAGAGCCGATCGAACTCCGCTTCCCTGGGCGGATCGACGAGATTGAACCCGATGGGGATGTAGGGGCTGCCGTTGGACAACTCGAAATACCGGCTGTCGCGCGGACTGACCACGACAAACGATGCGAGATCGTCCTGTGCCGCCGCTGCGAGCGCACCGCCTGCGAGGCACACGAAGGCCAAAAGGACTCTATACTGTCTGCTCATGGCTCAGTGCTCGATTGCGATTACGGAAGCGATGGCGTCCGGCGCCCGGCCGGGCAGTTGGATCGTCACGCCGTCCGATGTGGTCTGCGTCTTGAGCGCTGTGCGGCCGGCATCGGCCAGCAGGTACGCCTTGGCAACGCGCTGCCCCG
>JAAYBA010000554.1 GCA_012719085.1 Planctomycetota bacterium | reverse complement strand
TCGGCCTGCCCACCGCCGACATGCCGTCGTCGCCCTGCCTGGCGTCGCGGATCAGCTATGGCCTGGAAGTGACCGCCGAGCGGCTCAGGCAGATCGATGAGGCCGAGGCCTTTCTACGAGATTCGGGTTTCGTCGAGTTTCGCGTCCGCCACCACGACGAGGTCGCCCGCATCGAGGTGCCGCCTGCCGAGATCGCCCGGCTGGCCGTCGAGCCGCTCCGTTCCCAGGTGGTGGACAAATTCAAGGGCCTTGGTTTTCGCTATGTCGCCCTGGACCTTCAGGGTTTTCGTTCCGGCTCGCTGAACGAGGCGCTCTCGGAGGAAGAGAAGCAAACCGGTCTGCAAATGTAACGTACCATTCTCGCTGGAGGAACTCATGCAATCGAATGCCATGTCACAGACTCGCAGAATGTCACGTCGTACCGTTCTTTCAATCGCCCTGATCGTCTGCTTCATATGGCCCGTCTGTTCGGTGTTGGCCGTCGGGGCCGACGGCGGCAAGAGCGAACTCCACGTGATGAGTTTCAACATCCGCTACGGGACCGCCAACGACGGGCCGGACCACTGGAAGAACCGCAAGGAGCAGGTCTGCGAACTGATCGGCCGCAGCGACTGCGACCTGATCGGCCTGCAGGAGGCCCTGCGGTTCCAGATCGACGAGATCCGTGCCGCCGTGCCCGTCTACGGCGAGATCGGCGTCGGACGCGAAGACGGCAGGACCAAAGGCGAGTACAGCGGCATCCTCTATCGCACCGACCGCCTGATCGTGGCCGAGGCCGGAACGTTCTGGCTGTCCGACACGCCCGAGGTTCCCGGCTCGATGACGTGGGGCAACCGGATCACGCGCGTCTGCACCTGGGGCCGGTTCATCCACAAGCCATCGGGCCAGGCCTTCTATCACTTCAACACCCACTTCGATCACCAGTCGCAGCCGTCGCGCGAGAAGGCCGCCGTGCTGCTGGCCCGGCGCATTCGCGACCGCCAGCACCCCGACCCGGTGGTCGTCACCGGCGACTTCAATGCGGGCGAATCCAATCCGGCCGTCCGCTATCTCAAGGGCGACCTGGACCTGGACGGCAAGACGCCCGTTCCGTTCGTCGATTCGTTCCGGCTCCTGCACCCCGAGGCGACCGAGGTCGGCACGTTCCACGCCTTCAAGGGCACCCGCACGGGCGAGAAGATCGACTACATCTTCGTCCAGCCCGACGCCAAGGTCCTGGAGGCCCGCATCTGGCACGACAACGAAGACGGCCGCTACCCCAGCGACCACTTCCCCATCACCGCCAGGCTCGTCCTGCCGGAGTGAGCTGAGTCCGACATTGGGAAGACCTATGATGCGGTTTGCTGGACATGTCTATAAGGACAACAGCCATTGGCTGGCGGAGACCCCCTCGCTGGGGTACATGACGACGACCTCGTCATCGCTTAGGCCAGATTCAGGAAGGATGCCCGAGGGTTCCCGTGCCTGCGTTTGTCACCCCGAGCGAAACGAAGTGGAGCCGAGGAGCCTGCCCTGAGCCTGCCGAAGGGGTCTGGCCGCCAATGGGGTGCATGCGCAGTCTCTGGCCAGATGTTTCGACTGCGCTGCGCTCCGCTCAACATGACAAATCCGCGAACCCATTGTGGAACATGCAAGACGGCTGGGCGACTGGGGCGGTCTGCTTTTCATTCGCGAGGACTCCGCATCCGAAGAGGCCTCTGGACCTGGGGCGGGGTTTCGGGTATACTGGTGCGGCTAAGTTCTTTTGATTCTTTGTGTTGTGGGACTCTATGGGATTACCGACCGTGGCCATTGTGGGCCGGCCGAACGTGGGCAAGAGCAGTCTGCTCAACGCGCTGGCCGGAGAGATGATCAGCATCGTCGAGCCGACCGCCGGCGTGACGCGCGACCGCGTCAGCACGTTCATCAGCCGGGACGACAGGTATATCGAGCTGATCGACACCGGCGGCTACGGCATCGTCGATTCCGACCAACTCAGCGACCATATCGAACGGCAGATCTTCCAGGCCATCGGCTCGGCGACCCTGGTAATCTTCATGGTCGATATCCGCGACGGCCTGACGCCCCTCGACGAGAAGATCGCGCAACTCCTGCGCCAATACAATCTCGACGTCATCGGTGTGGCCAACAAAGCCGACAGCGCAAAGATGTTCCCGGCGGCAGGAGAGTTCGTCCGGCTGGGCTTCGGCGAGTTCCTCTGCATCTCGGCCGAGAACAACCTCAACAAATCGGTGCTGCTCGATCGGATCTTCGAGCGACTGGCGGACCATGAAGGCATGGAGGCCCCGCCGGAACCGATCATGAAGATCGCCATGGTCGGCAAGCGAAACGCGGGCAAGAGCTCGATGGTCAACGCCATCGCCGGCACCGAGCGCGTCATCGTCAGCGAGATCCCCGGCACCACCCGCGACGCGGTGGACGTGCGAATCGAAAAAGACGGCAAGACCCTCATCGTGATCGACACGGCCGGCGTTCGCAAGAAGGGCAAGATGGCCGACAATATCGAGTTTTACAGCAATGTCCGCGTCGCCCGCTCGATCCAGCGGGCCGACGTCGTCTGGTTCCTCGTCGACGCGACCGTTCCCCTGAGCCAGGTGGACAAGAAGCTGGCCCGGCAGATCGCGGAGGAATACAAAAGCTGCATCATCGTCGTCAACAAGTGGGACCTGGCCAAGGATGTTGCGGCTACCGGCGACTACGAAGACTACCTGACGGCGAAGCTGCCCGTGCTGAAGTACGCCCCGATCGCGTTCACCACCGCCACCGCCAGCAAGAACATCCAGGGCGTTCTGGACCTGTCGGCCGAACTGTTCAAGCAGACCACCACCCGCATCGGCACCGGCCGGCTCAACAAGGCCTTCGAGATCATCCGTGACGAGCGAACCGGCGCCAAACGCACCGGCGCCGCTTGGCCCCGGGTCTACTACGCCACGCAGGTCGCGACGAACCCCGTGACCATCCTCATGTTCGTCAACAACCCCAAGCTCTTCGACGAGAACTATCTTCGATACGTCGCCAGCCGGCTCGGGGCCCTGCTGCCCATCGGCGAGGTCCCCGTCCGCCTGTTCGTCCGCTCCCACCGCAGCGAGGCCTCCAAGCGGAAATCCCGCGCGGCCCGCCGTTGAGTTTGCAGGGGCCAAGCATGCTTCGCCCCCACCCCGTCCTATCGGGCGCACGATAGACAACCGGTTCGTAGTGACGCCGCAAGGCGCTCCGTTCATAGTGGCCCGCCCCGGCGGCCTTCTCTCCGTCGAACGCCGCAGGTAGGGGCGACGTCCGCCAGAGGCGGATCGCTCTTACGAACACACGACAAACAGGCGCGCGATGCAATGCACGCCACACATACCCACCCAAGCCCATCCGCATCGGCCTCCACACGAGTGCGATTCTACAGAACGCCCAACCACGTCACACGGAGAACCGACTCCCAAAAAAGTACCGGACACCTTTAATTCGCTC
>JAAYBA010000553.1 GCA_012719085.1 Planctomycetota bacterium | reverse complement strand
GTGCGGCGGTTCCTCCGCCTGTCGCTGCTGGGCGTGATTCCCGACGCGAGCGAAGATCGCGCCGTTGACGACATCGATCTGTGTCACGTCGTCCGCGATGCGCCGTATTCGCTGCTGGGCGAGAGCTACCGACGCTGTCGCACGAACCTGGACCTTGTGGGACAGACCGGCTTCAAGACCCTGCTGGTCGGCAGCGGCGCGCCCGGCGACGGCAAGACGTCGGTTGCCTGCAACCTGGCCGCGGCGTTCGCCGCCAAATTCGAGAAGGTCCTGTTGATCGATGCCAACCTGCGTCAGCCGAGTCTGCATCTGGCGTTTCCCCGGACGGGCGCGACGGAAAGCGGCGAAACCCGCCGGCAGGGATTGACGAGCGTCCTGACCGGGCAATGTGGCTACGAGGAGGCGGCTCGGCCCAGCGGCATCGCCGGGTTGGATCTCATCTACGCGGGCCCGCCCACGGCCAGTCCCGCCGAGGTGCTCGCCGGCAGTCGGATGAAGGAGCTGATCGAGGACGCCGCCCGACACTATGACCGCGTCGTCGTCGATAGCCCGCCGGTGCTGCTGGTCAGCGACGTCAAGGTCCTCGCTCGCGTCGCCGATGCGACCCTTCTTGTTTTGAACGCCGCGACCACGACGCGTGGAGCGGCCCAGAGGACGCTCTTCGAATTGCAGGAAGTCGGCGCCAACGTCGTCGGCGGTGTGCTGCTCGGCGCCGAGGCCCTCAAGGGCGGCTACTTCCGACGGCAGTTCAAGGCGTATCGACGGTATCTCCAGCCTCAGTTGGCCGCCAATTCCGCCTGATGTGCGGAACGCGCCTTCTGAGCAGAGAAAGGAAAGTACGCGGAAGGATTCTCATTCTGCCGAACCGCTCGTAGAATGGGACGCCTTTCGGTGAATCGTTGTTTTTGAAAAGGATGGTATCTATGGAGAAGTTCCTGGTAACGGGTGGGGCCGGCTTCATCGGCTCGAACATCTGTCGGCGACTGGTCGCCGAAGGCTGCTTCGTTCGCGTGGTGGACAATCTGCTGACGGGCAAGCGAAGCAATCTCGATGGCGTGATCGACAAGATCGATTTCGTCGAAGGCGACATGGGCAACGAAGCCGTCGCGCGGGCCGTTGTCAGGGACGTCGATGTCGTCCTGCACGAAGGGGCGCTGCCCAGTGTGCCGCGCAGCGTCGATGAGCCCGAGCTGACGCACAAGCACTGTGTCGATGCAACCTTCACGCTGCTGATGGCCGCGCGGGATGCGGGCGTCAAGCGGTTCGTCTACGCCGCCAGTTCGTCGGCCTACGGCGACACGCCCACGCTGCCCAAGGTCGAGACGATGGCCACCAGTCCACTCTCGCCCTATGCGGTCGGCAAGCTTGTGGGCGAGTACTATTGCTCGGTCTTTGCCAAGGTCTTCGGCCTCGAAACGATCTCGCTTCGCTATTTCAACGTCTTCGGCCCGTACCAGGACCCGACGAGCCAGTACGCCGCGGCGATTCCCGCGTTCGTGACGGGCATCCTCAAGGACGAGCCGCCCACGATCTATGGCGATGGCGAGCAGAGCCGCGATTTCACCTACATCGACAACGTCGTGCAGGCCAATCTCTGCGCCGCCCGCGCCAAGAAGACCAATGGCGAGGTCGTCAACGTCGCCTGCGCCGAGAAGATCACCGTCAACGAGATCATCGCCATGATCAACGAGATGGTGGGTAAGAACGTCGTGCCGATCTACGCGCCCGCCCGCCTCGGCGACGTCAAGCACTCGCTGGCCGACATCACCGCCGCCCGCGAATTGATTGGCTTCGAACCCGTCGTCCTCTTCCGCGACGGCCTGCAGAAAGCCATCGCCTGGTACCGCGACAATTGGACGTAGCTGGGTCGGTTGAGATACAGATTGGCATTGGTTTGCAGCACGGAGGCATGGGCCGACCGGATAAAGAACGGTCTTTCTCTCACAGCTCTGCGTCGCGGATGTCGGCTATCTTCATCAAGTGCTTTAGCAGGCCCATTTTCAGGGGCTTATTGCCGTGAATGGGTACAGATATTCTTTCCGGCCTTCCCGTCTTGGTGTAAACATGGTGGCTACCGTGAATTCTCTTCAGTTCCCAGCCCTTCACGGCCAGCAACTTCGCCAAATCCTTGCCGCTCACCTGCTTCAAACGGTGATCTCCAGCATTCGGTCGCCTTCCTGGATGTGGTGTTCCTGGACATCCACCGACAGACAGGCTTCCACGGCTTCGTAAATATTCTGGAGGAGCTCCTCGAAGGTGTCGCCCTGGGTCACGCAGCC
>JAAYBA010000552.1 GCA_012719085.1 Planctomycetota bacterium | reverse complement strand
GATAGTCCTGCGTGGCGAAGCTCCAGACGGCGCCGTCCCACGACTCGGTCTCCTGCACCGCATTGACCTGCCAGTAATACGTCGTGGCGAGGTTCAACGCGCCGGGGGTGTAGCTGGTGCCGGCAACGGTTGCCGCCGGCTCAATCGCTTCGGGATCGGCGCCGAGATACACCTCATGCGAGACGGCGTCGCGCCCGGCTCTCCAGATCAGCACGCTCTCGACGCCGACATTCGCCGCACCGTCGGCCGGCTGCGGCTCGCGAGCCTGCACGGGAATGTACATGAAGCGGACCTCGCTCAGGCCGTACTGGCCCATTCCGCCCCAGGCACTGTTGACAGTCAGGCGGACGAATTTGGCGGCCACACCGTCGAAGTCGATTGTCGTATTGGCTGTGTAGGTTGCGCTGGCGGTGGCCTGATTTAACTGCACATCGCCCAGCACGGTCCACTCAGCGCCGTCCTGGGAGTACTCGACCGTGACGTCCTTGAGCCCGAAGCCCAGCAATAGCTCGAACTGGACGTTGTAGTTCCAGGCGATCATCTGGTGAAGCTTGTAAAGACGATCAAACTCGAACTGAATCCACAGAGGTTCGCCCTCGACGGGCTTGGCCACCCACATGTCACCGCTGGTGGTTGAATGCTGGTCGTCGGGATTTAAGCCGGAGCCGTTGACGGTGTTCTCAGGCCCGGCGCCCGCGTCGGAGTTGCCGTTGGTGGTGGCGATGATGTTGGCGATGGGGTAGGCGAACGGCTCGGTCGTGAAGCTCCAGACGTCGCCCTTGAAGATCGCGAAGTCAGGGGCGCCGTTGACCTCGTCGACGCGCCAGTAGCAGGTCGTCTCGAAATCAAGGAGGCCCGGCGGATCGAATGTGGCGCCCGACTCATCCTGGCCCAGCAGCACACCCAGCGGATTGCTCCGGCTGGCAGCATTGACATCGTCGAACGATGTTCCGAAATACACATCATGCGTAATCGCCGACTTGCCCGCCGTCCAACTCAGGGTCACGTCCCGCGGCACATCGGTCGCCTTGTTGGCCGGGACCGGCTTGCCGGCCTTGACCAGACCGCCGGGGTTCATCACCGCCGTGATCTCCTGTCCCGACAGGGCCCGGTCGTAAACGCGAACCTCGTCCAGCATCCCGTCCAGGGGTTCTCCATCCGGACTGCTCAGCCGGAACATGGTTCCGGTGCCCAGAACCCCGCTCGGCGTCAAGGTGGCAACCTCCTCGCCGTTGAGATACAGACGCTGGGCGGCCCCGTCCCAGGTGCCCGCAACGTGAAGCCACTGGCCTTCCACGAGAACGTCGCTGGCATAGGCGTGCGAGAACGCCCCGCCGGGAGTGATGTAGAAGTGCAGGCGTCCATCGGTCTCCTTGCGAAGCACGGCGATCTCCGGACCCACGGTGACGTATCGCTCGACGTGATTGGCGATGAAGGCCTCGTGCCATATCCAGGCGCATACCGTGATGGCGTTCGCAGTGCTGGAGAACTCCCGGTCTCTGCCGTAGCCG
>JAAYBA010000551.1 GCA_012719085.1 Planctomycetota bacterium | reverse complement strand
ACCATCGCGGCGTTGCAGCAGCGCTGCGTCTCGTTGTACTGCTTGTTCGTGCGGATCGCGTCGAACAGCAGGTCGTGCTCGACCTGGTACTGTTCGGTGCGCTGGCCCTTGTACTGCCAGATCGTGTCCTCGGGCCGCTGGCGGTGGCCCTTGAAGATGCGGGGCTGGCTGACGCCCTCGCCCAGTACGGCTGAGCCGGTGGCGCCGTGGATGATGTCGCCGAAGAAGCCCCAGCAGTTGTCCATGTGTCGGCCCTGGGCGTACAGTCGCGTGCCGTCGGGGAAGTGGTACTCGACCGCATAGTGATCGAAGAGCTGGTCGGGCGCGGTCCGCACCTGGCGGCCGCCCTGGCCCTGGGCCGAGACGGGCCAGGCGTCCTTGCACCAGCAGCAGACGTCGAGGTTGTGGATCAGCCAGTCGAGCAGGAAGCTGCCGTTGAGCCAGGTGAAGTTCGAGTAATTGCGGATCTGGTGGGCCATCTCGGTCATGCCGGGCGATTTTGGCGCGAAGCCGACCGGGGCGTGCTCGCGGTAGGCCCAGCAGGTGATCAGATCGCCGATGAGCCCCTTGTGGAGCTGCTCGACCGCCTCTTCGAGCGGCTTGTAGTGCCGGCTCATCAGCCCGCCGGCAATCTTGAGGTTCTTCTTCTCGGCCTCCTGGCCCGCCTTGAGCACGCGGCGGATGCCGGGGGCATCGACCGCGAACGATTTCTCCATGAATACGTGGCAGCCCTTGGCCACGGCATATTCGACGTGCAGCGGGCGAAACGCCGGCGGGGTCGCCAGCAGCACGACGCCGCCGGGGGCGACGGCGTCGATGGCCTTCCTGTAGCCGTCGAGGCCGCCGAACTGCCGGCTGGCAGGGACATCGACCTTCTCGCCGAACTGCGTCGTGAGGTTCTTGAGGCTGTTCTTCAGGTGGCTGTCGAAGACATCGGCCATCGCGACCAGACGCGTTGGGCCCTGGGTGGACAGGGCGTTGACCGCCGCCCCGGTGCCGCGCCCGCCGCAGCCGACCAGGGCGACCTGGATCGTGTTCTGCTCGCCCGCCCATGCCCGCGCGCCGATCGCACCGGCTAACGCCGCGCCGGCCAAGGCCCCGGAAGTCTGCTTGAGGAAGTCACGACGGCTGGTGGACGGCTCGCTCTGCACGCTCATACAACGCCCCTTTCCTGGATCGCTCGTTCGACAGTCACACGCCACAGGCCCAACGGCCCGACTTTGCCATTATGCCCGCCGCACGCTTCGTATGCAACCGGCAATCCCGATCCGTATCGGCCCAAGCCATACGCCGGCGCGCGGCGGTATATCGCTCGTTGTCCCCAAACGGCAGGGCAGGGCAGAAGCTCGCACCAGGGAAACAGCCAGGGTCTTGGGGCGGGCTATTTCTGGGTGTAGTCGATGAGGCGGGCGATTTCGCTGCGGAGGTCTTTGCGGTCGACGATCATATCGACGAAGCCGTGTTCGAGGAGGAACTCGGCGGTCTGGAAGCCTTCGGGCAGCTCGACCTTAATCGTCTCGGCGATGGTGCGCGGGCCGGCGAAGGCGATCAGGGCCTTGGGCTCGGCGATGATGACGTCGCCGAGCATGGCGAAGCTGGCGGTAACGCCGCCGGTGGTGGGGTCGGCGAGCACGGAGATGAACAGGCCCTTGCGGTCGTTGAAGCGGGCCAGGGCGGCCGAGGTCTTGGCCATCTGTCCGAGCGAGACGACGCCCTCATGCATGCGGGCGCCGCCGGAGCAACTGACGACGATCAGCGGCAGCGAGTCGTCGATGGCCTTCTCGACCGCGACGCAGAACTTCTCGCCGACGACGGCGCCCATCGAGCCCATCAGGAAGTTTGGCTCCATGACGCCGAGAACGACGCCACGACCCTTGATGAACGCCTTGCCGATTTGAATTGCTTCGCGGGCGCCGGATTTCTGTTCATCGACCCGGATGCGATCCTTGTAGGTAGTGCCTCGAAACTGAAAATCGAGAGGATCGGTAGACGTCATCTCCTCAAGGATCGGCTGGAAGGTGTCCTCGTCGACCAGGTAGCGGATGCGGTCGGTGGCGCCGATGCGGAAGTGGTAGTTGCAGGACGGGCAGACGTCGAGGTTCTTCTGGACGGCGCTCTTGTAGAGCATGTGCTCGCAGCCGGGGCATCGGACCCAGAGCCCCTCGGGCATTTCCTTGCGGGGCTTCAGCGAGAAGCCGTTCCAGGTCGCTTTCGGTTTTTTCGTCATCCTCGTCTCTCCAACGGATCGTGCAGGACCCATGAGACCTATTCTATCGCCCTTCGAATCGCGTCGATGGCGTCGGCCCGGTCGGGTCGGCCGAAGATCGCGTTGCCGGCCACCAGCGTGTCGGCCCCGTAGGCGACCACGATGGGCGTCGTGTCGGGGTCGATGCCGCCGTCGACCTCGATTCGCACGTCCGGGCCCACGATCCGGCGCACGTCGGCGATCTTTCGGGCGGCCTCAGGCATGAACTTCTGGCCGCCGAAGCCGGGGCGGACGGTCATCACGAGGACCATGTCGCACAACGGAGCGACCTTCTCGATTGCCTCGACGGGGGTCTCCGGGTTCAGCGTGACCCCGACGGTGCAGCCCAGGTCGCGAATTCTCGAAACCATCGCCGCCGGGTCGTCGACGACCTCGATGTGGAACGTGATGTTGTCGACGCCGGCCTTGGCGAAGGCCTCGACGTACCTGTCCGGCTCACTGATCATCAGATGGCTGTCGAAGACCAGGTCGCTGTGCCGGCGGAGCGAGGCGATCACCGGCGGACCGATGGTGAGATTCGGAACGAAATGGGCGTCCATGACGTCGAGATGGACGATCTTGACCCCGGCGGCCGCGACCTCGGCGATTTCGCTGGCGAGCTTGCCGAAATCAGCGCTCAGGATCGACGGCGCAATCTGAATTGTCCCGGCGGGCGGTAGTCGCATATCTCTATTGCCTTTGGCACCGATGGACGGACACGGGCGGGTGGCCGCCTTTAGTCCGCACGAATCGGGGATGGTCGGGAAGAAGCCATTCCCAAGCTGCGATTGAGGTTGCCACTCGCGATTGCTTTCTGACGAACCTTTACTTCTCGTCGAGGATCTCGAGGCAGACAAACTTCTTGCCCTCGAGGAATTCGAGCGAGGCGCCGCCACCGGTGGAGATGTGGCTGATCCGATCCTCCAGGCCGAGCTTGGTTACGGCGCTGGCGCTGTCGCCGCCGCCGATGATGCTCTTGGCGCCCTTGTCCGTTGCTTCGGCGACGGCCAGAGCGACCGCTTTGGTGCCCTCGTCAAACGGCTCGGTCTCGAAGACGCCCATCGGGCCGTTCCAGACGACGGTCTTGGCGCCCTTGGCCTTCTCGGCGAAGATCGCCTGGCTCTTGGGTCCGATGTCCAGTCCGAGCCACCCGGCCTCGATGTCCTCGCCGACGACTTTATTGGCCGCACCGGCCTTGACCTCCTGGGCCACCACGGAATCGACCGGCAGAACGACCTCGCAACCGGCCTCCTTGGCCAAATCGAGCAGCGCGGTCGCCTTGTCGAGGAAGTCGTCCTCGCACAGGCTGTTGCCCACCTGCTTGCCCAGGGCCTTGAGGAAAGTGTATGCCATGGCGCCGCCGATCACGATGGTATCGACCTTGTTGGTGAGGTTCTCGATAACGCCGATCTTGTCGGAGACCTTGGCGCCGCCAAGGATGGCAACGAAGGGGCGTTCGGGGTCCTTCAATGTGTCGCCGAGGAATCTCAGCTCTTTCTCGATGAGGAAGCCGATCACGCGGGGTTTGCCTTCCATCACGGCCGGAACGGTGTACATCGAGGCATTGTCCCGGTGGGCGGTGCCGAAGGCGTCGTCCACGTAGACATCGGCCATCGATGCCAGCTCTTTGGCGAAGTCGTCCTTGGCCTGCCTCAACTGGGCATCTTCTTTGGCGGCCTTGTCTTTGATGGTCTCTTCCTTGTGGAAGCGGAGGTTCTCCAGCAGCATGCAGTCGCCGCTCTTGAGGGCGGCCGCCTTGGCTTTCGGGTCCGGGCCGACGCAGTCGGCCGCGAAGACCACCTGCTGGCCAAGAAGCTCGGAAAGTCTTTTGGCTACAGGCTTTAGCGAGAACTTTTCTTCCGGGACGCCCTTCGGCCGGCCCAGGTGGCTCATCAGGATCAGCGTGCCGCCGTGGTCGAGGATGTGCTTGATCGTCGGCAGGGCCTTGACAATGCGATCGTCGCTGGTGATGTTGCAGTTCTCATCCAGCGGCACGTTGAAATCGCACCGCATCAGGACCTTTTTCCCTTTGACATCGATGTCAGCTACTGTCTTTTTCGCCATGATCCAACCCAAAAACAAGTCCGTTTTCTATGGTCAAGCCGCATGACCGGAGTCACCATACCGTGGCCCCGTCTCAGCACCGATTGAAGTGAAACACTATGTCCGTCCGCGGGGCCTGTCAAGCGTCTTTCCGGGACGGCCCCGGCGGGACGCCGGCTTCGGGCCGCTGCGATT
>JAAYBA010000550.1 GCA_012719085.1 Planctomycetota bacterium | reverse complement strand
GTGCTGCCCATGAGGATCGACCCATCGGCCCTCTCGAAGAAGACCGGCGGATTGCCGCGGAGATGGAGCACGAGCGTATTGGCGCCGTTGCCGGTCCAGTCCTGCGGCGTGTCCCAGGTCCGCACGGTCTCGGAGTAGTACGGCGAGTCCGCGTTGTTGTAGGTCAGCGGCATCGACTGCTTGCCACTGCGAACGATCGTCTTCTCGGCGAACGGAGTCTGGAGGTGGCCGACGGTCGAGCCGGTATTGTTGACCCAGCCGTCGAGCCAGGTATCAAAGATCGCTTCGCCGGCGTCGATGTCGTCGGTGTAGCTCTCGAAGCCTTCGACCAGGGCATATTCCTGCGTTGTGAAGCTCCACGTTTCGCCGGCCCAGGTCTCGTCACTCACCTCATCGACTCGCCAGTAGTAGGTGGTTCCGAAGGTCGTTTCGGCCGGTGTGAAGACGGCCTGATCGACGGTATCGACCAGGGGCAGATCCTCGGTGTTCGCGCCGAAGTAGACCTCGTGCGAGACGGCGTCGCGGCCGGCCCGCCAGCTCAGCGAGCTACTCACATCCACATCCGTCTGGCCGTCGGCCGGCTGCGGCTCGCGCGCCTGGGCGGGAATGTAGGTGAAGCGGACCTCGCTGAGACCATATTGGCCCAGCCCGCCGAAACCGCTGTTGACGGTCAGGCGGACGAACCTGGCGGCTGCGCCCTGCAGATCCACCGTCGTGTTGTAGGTGTAGGTGGCCTTGGCCTCGGCCTGATTCAACTGGACGTCGCCCAGACTGACCCACTCGGCGCCGTCGGCGGAGGCCTCAATCGTTGCATTCTGAATTCCGAAGCCGAGCATCGGCTCGAACTGCACGTTGTAGTTCCAGACGAGGAGTTGGTGCAGCTTGTAGACGCGGTCAAACTCGTACTGAATCCACAAGGGTTCTTCCTCGGGCGCCTTGGTTACCCACATGTCGCTGCTGAGGGTCGAGTGCTGATCGAGGTCATCGAGGCCGGAACCGTTGACGGTGTTCTCCGGTCCGGCGCCGGGGTCGGCGATACCATTGCTCGTGGCGATGACCGCCTCGATCGCATAGGCCACCGGCTCGGTGGTGAAGCTCCAGACCTTGCCCGTGAAGATGGTGTTGTCGGGAGCGGCGTTGACTTCATCGACGCGCCAGTAGTAGGTCGTTTCGAAATCGAGCAGACCGGCCGGGTCATAGGTCGTGGCGCTCTGATTCTGGCCGACCAGCACGCCCATCGGGTTGGCTCGGCTGGCGGCGTTGACGTCGTCGAACGACGCGCCGAAGTAGACATCGTGTGTCGCGGCGAACTCGCCGGCCATCCAGCTCAGGACAACACCCCGAGGCACATCGACGGCCTCATCCTCAGGAGAGGGACCAGCGGCCAGTTCCGCCGCCGCGATCCCCGCCATGGCCGCCTGGACTTCCCGTTCGGTCATCGCGTGGTTAAAGACGGCCACGTCGTCGGCCATACCCGCATAGGATTCGCCTGTAGCGCCGGGATCACCGCCGATGTGATAGTTCGCGTTGGAGCCATCCGTTGTCTGGCGGGCCGCTTCCTGTGAAAGAGCCCCGTTGACGTAGATGCGGAAGGTCGTCGCATCGCCCACCACGGCGGCATGGGTCCATTCGTTGGCCGGAGCGACACCGGCCGCCGTCGAACACAGAACGGTCCAGGTTCCGCCGACAAAACCTCGCCACGTGAGGTGCCCGTCATTGTTGATGAAGACCGTGTCATTGGACGAACTGCTCGTCATTGCCCGAAAGACCTGCTGCCAGGTGTTTCCGGTTCGTGTCGGGTTGATCCAGAAGGACAGCGTGAACTCTCCTTGAAACAGCTTCCCCGTCAGCGTCTCGGAGGCGGGAATTGTGACGCGGCTGTTGTTGAACGCCAGGGCCTTTCCGTATTGCCCATCGACGACGGTCGGGCCGCCATCGAGGGTCCCGTGGTTCTCGTTGCCGCTGGAATCATAGGCGACATCGCCGCCGTCTTCATCCAGCTTCCAGTACCCTACCAGATCGGCCGAGGCGCTGTCAGCCACACTCAGTATCAACATGAGTAGAATCAGATAAGACACTATAACGCGCATAACCAATCCTCCTTCAAATCATGATGAAATGGGATCATGCTGCGCTGCCGCGTAGGCACGCATCTTCTCTGCGGGATGTGGCGCACTTCGGTCCGCACCTGTTGTCTTCTCCACCTTCCACCGAGACCGACCGCGCAGGCGGTCCCGTCGCCGGTCAGCGATCTTCACCCTGCCTTGCTCAGTAGCTGGGGGTATAGCCGAGCCTGCCCCAGCAACCCCTCTGCATCTGATACAGGTCCTCGAAACCCTCCTGCGACTCCGGGGCCCAGGCGCCCTGGTGGTTGAACTCGACGAG
>JAAYBA010000075.1 GCA_012719085.1 Planctomycetota bacterium | reverse complement strand
TGATTCATACGGGCGAGCAACACGGCACCGCGATGAGCATCATCAAGGCGGTCCGGCAGGTGAATGTGGAACAACAGAGTCGCTTCGCTCGACATGTGCTGAGCTACTACGCCGGCAGGGAGGATCGGACGACCCTTGCGGTCTGGGGACTGGCGTTCAAGGCCCGAACAGACGACATTCGCGAATCGCCGGCGATCTTCTGCGTTCAGGAGTTCTCCAAGGCCGGTATTCAGGTGCGGGCCCACGATCCTGAGGCGATGCCCGCCTCGCGCCAGGTCCTGGGCGAGTCTGTCACGTTCTGTCAGGACCACTACGAAACCCTGGACGGTGCAGATGGGCTGGTCGTTCTGACGGACTGGCAGCAGTTCCGGAATCCGGATTTCGAGTTCGTCGCCCGGAAGCTATCGCGGCCGGTGATCTTCGATGGGCGCAACCTGTACGATCCCCGTTATGTGCGATCGGCCGGCATCGAGTATCACTGCGTCGGGCGCCCGAACGCCTGACGATGCGCGAAACCACACAATCCGCCGAGGTGGCGGACTCAAGGCCTCTGATAAACGCGGACGTAGTCGATCTCAAAGCGGGCGGGGAATTCGGTCGCTGATGGATCTCCGCCGTTGGCGCCGCCGATGGCGAGGTTGAGCAGGATGTAGTGCGGCTCGTGGAAGGGGTTGGCTCTGTCCGGCGTGCGGTTGATCGTCTTGCTCAGCTCGATCGTGTTCAGCAGTTCGTCATCGACGTAGAGCCTGATGTTGTCCTTGTCCCAGTCCATCCGCCAGACGTGGAACTTGGACGACCACTCGTCGGGATCGCCGAAGTCGATGATGGGTTTCTTCAGGTCGTCCCAGATCGCCACCCACCTGCGCTCGCTGGCCCAGCAGGCGTTGGCCAGCAGCATGCCCCGGTAGTACTCCATGATGTCGATCTCGCCGCAGCCGGGCCAGGGGCGCGCCGAGCCGAGCGTCCAGAAGGCCGGCCACAAGCCGGCGCGCGTGTCGATTCGTCCGCGCATCTCGAAGCGGCCGAAGGTCCAGTTGTGCAGTCCGCTGGTTTTGAGGCAGGCGGACGTGTACTCGGCGTGGGGCCTGCTGCGTCGCCAGCTGTTGCTGTCGGGATCGTGGTTTGGATTGGGCAGGCGTTCTTGCCTTGCCTCGATAACGAGCATGCCATTCTCGCAGCGGGCGTTGTCCGGCTGGTACCACTGCAGTTCCTCATTCCGCACGAAACCGTGTTCATAGACCCAGTGGTTCGGATCGGGCCGGCCGTCGCGATTGAACTCGTCCGCCCAGACAAGCTTGTAGCCGTCCGTCTCGTCGGCGGTGGACACGTACGTCAGAGGAGCAGCCAATATCAGGATCGCGATTGCGCAGAATGTCGTCTTCATGCTTGTCCTTGTTTCACAGCAAGTCAGAACGGGATTTCACAGCCGGCCAGTTCATCTTCGACTGCGCCGTCGGCGTCAGGGTTGGGGACCAGAAAGTACGTCCATTCGGCTTGCGGATCGGC
>JAAYBA010000549.1 GCA_012719085.1 Planctomycetota bacterium | reverse complement strand
TGGCCGACGCCTATGAGGCGGCCGACGTCGTCGATGTGCCCCACCTGATCAGTTGGGCCGACACGGAGCGCGACCTGTCTGCCTGGCTCGGCAACGCCATGCAGCAGAACGCCATCGCCGAACTGTATCGGATGGAGCAGACCGTCAAAGACGCCAACGATCCGGACATCCTGCGCGACTGGCGGCGGCTCCAAACCTCGGACCATTTCTACTACATGTGCACGAAGTATTTTGCCGACGGCGACGTGCACAAGTACTTCAACCCGTACGACACCCCCTACGACTCGTATATCAACTTCATGAACGTCCTGGACAACATGCGATCCCGCTGCGCCGCAGCACGGCCCGCCGCAGCGTCTGCCACCCACATCGTCGAAACGCAGGCCCCCAAGTACCCCCGCCGCCGCACCGACACCTCCGTCACCGTCTGAGCGTCTCCATCCCCCTCCTCTTTGGCATTCCTTCGCGCCGCCCCGCCGACATCCGCGACGACATCTCTCTCCTGGCAATCGAAGCCGTTCCCATTCAGGCCACCCCACTGGCACACCGTTGAAATCTGGCCCGAACACACAATTCCTATGTCCAAATGGGGACGCGGATCGTGATAATGGTGAACGACGATCGTTGTGGAGCTGTAAGCGGTGCGGATCGATGCTCGAAGATGAATGGTTGAAGCTGCGGTTCAAGGCAGGCAGTGATGACGCGTTGCGGCGGATCTATGAGAAGCACCGCGACCGGCTGCTGACGCTGGCGATGGGCCTGCTCAATGACAGCTACATGGCCGAAGATGTGCTGCACGATGTGTTCGTAACCTTGGCACAGTCAGCCGAAGGCTTTCGTCTGCGAGGCAGTCTTAAGAGCTATCTGGCCACGTGCGTCGCCAACCGGGCGAGGGATCGCCTGCGAAGCCGGAAGCACCAGCCTGCCAGTCTGGACGCCGGCCTCGACGTGACCTCGGATCTCGATGGACCGGATACAAGGACGATCACAACGGAACAGTCGCGTCTGGTCAGCGCAGCCATGGAGCAACTGCCTTACGAGCAACGAGAGGCCGTCGCCCTGCACCTGAACGGCAACCTGACGTTCAAGCAGATCGCCAGACATCAAGGCGTTTCCATCAGCACCACCAAAGGCCGCTACCGGTACGGCCTGCAGAAGCTGCGGTCGACCCTCAATGGGAAATTGTGATATGAAACCGATGAAAGAGACAAGACGCATGGTGAAGGACATGTCGTTTGCCACCGGTCCGGAGATGGATGAGCACCTGTGGAGAGCGATGGACGAGCAACGACATCAGCCGGAAGACATGACACCGAGACGCGGCGAGACCCGCGCATGGAGAATTCTCATGAACAGCAAGATCGCAAAACTGGCCGTCGCGGCCGTGATCGTGGTGGCGGCCCTGGCGGTGGGCGTCGAGCAGTTCGCTCGCACGAAACAGGACAAGACACACGCGTTCAGCGCTGAAATCCAGGCGAACATGGCGCTGGACCTGGACCCCAAGGGGGCGATTCCCCTGCGACAGACCCAGCCGGGAGACCTCGACGTGACCTGGGACGGAGAAGACGGCGGCACGCTGAGGATCATGCCCGGCTCGTCCCTGCGGCTCTGTACGCCTTCGAAGCATCAGCCCGAGGCGGACCAGGCCCTCTTATGGGCCTATTCCATACTGGCGGAGATGCCCGAAAGCACGACCACGAGCGTCTCGGCCCGCCAGAGCCGCTTCGCCGCTATCCTGACAAGTGACGGAAATCTGGCGGTCGTCCAGATCGGCGATTATGACGAGAACAAAGCCCGACTC
>JAAYBA010000548.1 GCA_012719085.1 Planctomycetota bacterium | reverse complement strand
GTCGCGATGCTGGCGGGTCCGCTGTGGGCGCAGTCGCCGAAGGAATTGCGGCAGTTGAAGGACGAGGAGATCGCCAGGATTACAGCGGCCATGCCGACCAAGGCGGCCGTGGCCCCCGAGAAGCCCCGCAAGATGCTCGTATTCTGGCGGTGCGAAACCTTCTTCCATACGGTGATCCCGGTGGCGAACAAGGCGCTGGAGATCATGGGCGAGAAGACCGGGGCGTTCGAGGTGACGCACGTCACGGACGATTACTCGGTGTTCACGGCCGACAAACTCAAAGAGTTCGACATCATCTGTCTGAACAACTCGACGAGCCTGAAGTTCAATCCCGAGACCACGCCGGAGCGATGCGAGGCCCTGATGGACTTCGTCAAGAGCGGAAAGGGACTCGTCGGCCTCCACGCCGCCGCCGATAATTTCTACGAATGGCCCGAAGGCATGGAGATGATGGGCAACAAGTTCACCGGCCATCCCTGGAATGCCCCCGGGACCTGGGCCTTCAAGATCGATCATCCCGATCATCCGCTGATGGCGCCGTTCAAGGGCGAAGGCTTCAAACTCAGTGATGAGATCTACCGCACCGATCCGCCGCTGTATTCGCGCGAAAAGCAACTCGTTCTGATGAGCCTGGACCTGAGCGACGAAACGACGCGGAACACCAAGGGCGTGCGCGAGGGAGACGAGGACACCGGCATTACGTGGATCAAGGATTGGGGCAAGGGCCGCATGTTCTACTGTTCGCTGGGGCACAACGACCCGGTCTACATGAATCCGACGATCCTCGAACATCTGCTGCTCGGCATTCAGTTCGCCGCCGGGGACCTCAAGGTCGATACGACGCCAAAGCCGGCCGCCGGCGCCGGAGCGGGTTCCGAGATGGACCAGTTGTTGGCGAAGGTCAAGGCATACGACTTCGGGGACAGCCGCGAGGCGCTGACGACGCTGAGCGACAAGATCCGCCAGGCGTATGGCAAGACGGACGAGTTGAAGGCTATTGAAAAGGGCCTTCTGAGCGTGCTGCAATCCGATGCGAAGTACGCGGGCAAGCAATACGTTTGCCGCGAACTGAGCATCATCGGGACCGACCAGTCCGTGCCGGTGCTGGCGTCCATGCTCACCGATGAGAAGCTTTCCGACATGGCGCGATACGCGCTGGAGCGCATCCCGGGCGATGCGTCCGACAAGGCGCTGCTCGAGGCCCTTCCCAAGGCCGAGGGCAAAGCCAAGGTCGGGATCGTCAACTCGCTGGGCGAGCGCGGCTGTCGCGGTGCGGCCGGTGAGGTCGGCAAGCTGGCGACTGCGTCCGATCCGCTGCTGGCCGGTGGGGCGATCAGCGCTCTGGGCAAGATCGGCGGCGCCGATGCGGCTGCCGTGCTCGACAAGGTCAAGGACAGCGCGCCCGACAGACTGAAGATGGTCGCCTATGACGCGTGCCTGCGGTGTGCCGACCAGATGGTGGTCGAAGGCGACAGGGCCAGTGCGCTGAAGATGTATCGTGAGCTGAACAAGGCGGGTGTGCCGCAACTGATTCGGACCGCCGCTCTGCGCGGGATGCTCAACGCCGCCAGCAGCCCGAACAGGTAGTCACGAATGACACTCTCGCCTGAGGTTGGGCCGAGAGGCACCGCCTCAGGCGTCGCAGCGCACGAATGGAATCCCGATCTCGATTCAGGGTGGTATAGATGAGGTTGTCTTTGAAGAGAAACGGCGCAGTGCTGGTTCTGGTCGTTGTGGCTACGCTGGCGGCGCCGCACGGCGCGGCGGCGGCCGATGCACACCAGGAGGTGATCGATCTGGTGATCGACGAGCTTCGCAGCGGCGATCCTCAGCGGCAGGCCGGCGCCATCGCCATCGTGCGGGATATCCCGGGTGAGGCGATTACCCGGTCCCTGGCCGAGGAACTCCCCAAGCTGTCGCCGGCGGTCCAGGTCCAGTTGCTCTCGACTCTGGCGGACCGCGGCGACGCAACAGCGCTGCCGGCGGTCAGCGAGGCAGCCGGGGCCCAGGATGAATCGGTGCGCATCGCCGCCTTACGGGCCGTCAGCCAGTTGGGGGGGGCCGAGCAGATTTCCATGCTGGCGCAACGGGCCGCTCGCAGTGGCGGGCAGGAGCAGAAGGCCGCCAGAGACAGTCTCTATCGACTGCGCGGGCCCGACGTAAACGCCAGGATTCTCGATGGTCTGAAGACGGCCGACGCGGCGGTCAGAGTCGAACTGATCCGCGCGGTCGGCGAACGCAACATTGTTGACGGAGTGCCCTCTCTTCTGCAGGCGGCCGGCGACAGCGATCGGAAGGTCCGGTTGGAGTCGCTGAAGGTCTTGAGGATTGTCGCCGATCCGAAGACTCTGCCGGCCCTGATCGATCTGACGCTGACTCTGGCGGGCGAGTCGGATCGCAACGAAGGCGAGCGGACTGTGGCTGCTGTCGCCCGCAAGATCGAAGACCCAAGTGGGCGTGCGGCTTCCGTCTTGGCGGTGCTGCCCAACACCAAGAAGGCCAGCGATCGGGCGTCGCTGCTTCGCATGCTCGGTCGGATCGGTGACAACAGCGCGCTGCCGGCCCTGCGTGCGGCCATGACCGATCCGGAGGCGGAGCTTCGGGACGCGGCGATTCGCGCCCTGTCGGATTGGCCGACGCCGGAACCGGTCGGCGACCTGCTTCAGGTGGTGCAGACCAGCGACAACCCCGTGCACAAGGTCCTGTCGTTGCGGGGGTTCGTCCGTTTGCTCGATGCCCCGAGTGACCGGTCGGCCCAAGAGACGGTCGCGCTGTACGCCAAGGCGATGGAGTTGGCTCCCAACGCCATCGAGAAGAAACGCGTGCTCGCCGGTCTGGGGGGGGCCGGGACCCTGCCGGCTCTGCAAATGGCTGCGCAGTATCTGGATGATACCGCACTGCAAGTGGAGGCCGAGTCGGCCGTCGTCAGGATTGCGGAGAAGATCCAGGAGGTCCATCGGCAGGAGTGCCGTGAGTTGCTTGCCAGAGTGGTCAGGAATACGAAGAATCAGACGCTGCGCGAGCAGGCGCAGGGGATGATCGATGGGGCCGCAACCCCGTAAGGGAGATGGCCGTCATCTCGGCGGATGACCGAGCCTGTGTGGTGTTCTGATGGGGACAGCGTACTCGATTGCCGAGCGAATTGTCCGGAAAGGGATCAGGGAATGAAGAAGGCAACGGCAGAGGGGCACAGCGGCAGGTTGTCCCGTCGCGATTTCATGGGGACGGCCGCCGCGGCGATGGCTGCGGTGACGTTCGTGCCGCGACAGGTCCTGGGTGGCCCCGGCCATACGCCGCCGAGTGAGAAGCTCAACATCGCGGGCGTCGGGATCGGCGGCATGGGGCAGAACAACATCCGCGCCTGCGAGAGCGAGAACATCGTTGCGCTCTGCGATGTGGACTGGACGTATTCGGCCGAGGTGTTCAAGCGATATCCCAAGGCCAGAACCTGGAAAGACTACCGCAAGATGCTCGACGAGCAGAAGGACATCGACGCGGTGATCGTGGCCACGCCCGACCACACCCACGCGGTGGTGGCCATGGCGGCGATGCAGCGGGGCAAACACGTCTACGTACAGAAGCCGCTGACGCGAAGCGTGTATGAAGCGCGCATGCTGACCGAAGCGGCGCGGAAGTACAAGGTCGCCACGCAGATGGGCAACCAGGGCCATTCGAGCGAAGAGGTTCGGATGCTCTGCGAGTGGATCTGGGACGGCGCGATCGGCGACGTTCACGAAGTGCATTGCTGGACGAATCGTCCGGTGTGGCCGCAGGGCCTGGATCGTCCGAAGGACACCCCGCCCGTGCCCGATACGCTGAATTGGGACCTCTGGGTCGGTCCGTCGCCGATGCGGCCGTATCACCCGACCTATCTGCCGTTCAACTGGCGCGCATGGATCGACTTTGGCGCCGGGGCGCTGGGCGACATGGGCTGTCACGTGATGGACGCCGCCTTCTGGTCGCTGAAGCTCAAGTATCCCGTCAGCGTGGAGGCCAGCCACTCGTACGAAGTGCCGACGATGTGGACGCGATTTGAGAACAAGGAGACCTATCCGACGGCGGAAGTCGTGCACTATCAGTTCCCGGCCCGCGAGGGAATGGTCCCGGTGAAGCTGCACTGGTACGACGGTGGTATCCTGCCACAGCGGCCCGACGATCTCGAACCCGGACGCAAGATTCCCGAAAGCGGATCGATCTTCGTCGGCACCAAGGGCAAGATCATGTGCGGGACCTACAGCGAGAACGCGCGGATCATTCCCGAGACGAAGATGCGGGCCTATGTGCGACCGGCCAAGAGCATTCCTCGCATCGAGAATGGCCCGGGTGGCCACGAGCAGGATTGGATTCGCGCGTGCAAAGGCGGTCCGTCCGCCAGCTCCCATTTCGATTACTCCGGTCCATTTACCGAGACCGTGGTGATGGGCAACCTGGCCGTGCTGAATCCGGGCAAGAAGCTCGAATGGGACGGCGAGAACATGAAGGTCACCAACGACGAGGAAGCCAACGCCTACGTGCGTCCGGCGTTCCGCGAGGGGTGGTCTTTGTAACATAAGTGTCGAGTCTATTATTCACCAGAAGGTAAGGAGCCAAGCTCATGTCGAATCTCACACGTCGTCAGTTTGTCAAACGCACGGCTGCGTTCGGAGCGGTATCCGCGATCGGTTTCCCGAGCCTCATTCGGGCCCAGGGGCTCAACGAGAAGCTCCAGGTGGGATTCATTGCCGTCGGCGGACGGGCCGGGGCCCATACGGAAGCCGCGCACGGCGAAGGCTGCCAGTGCATCGCTTTTGCCGAAGTCGATAAGGGCCGCTGGGGCGGCGTACTGGAAAGGAAAGGATGGGGGCAGGCCAAGGGCTACACCGATTGGCGCAAGGTCTTCGAGAACCATGGAAAGAACCTCGACGTGGTGTTCGTTGCGACGCCGGATCACACCCATTTTGCCCCGTCGATGACCGCCGTGTCGATGGGCATTCACTGCTACACCGAGAAGCCCCTGACCTGGTCGGTTCGCGAGGCGCAACTACTGGCGGCTGCGTACGCCAAGAATCCCAAGGTCGTCACCCAGCAGGGCAACCAAGGCCATGGCGGCAATGGCTGGCGGCTGGCATACGAATACGTCAAGGCCGGCGCGGTCGGCGACATCAAGGAGTTCCACACCTGGACGAACCGCCCGATTTGGCCGCAGGGCGGCGATCGTCCGCAAGGGTCGGATCCCGTCC
>JAAYBA010000547.1 GCA_012719085.1 Planctomycetota bacterium | reverse complement strand
CAAACAGAGAATCCACCTGGGCGTCATCGGGTGCGGCAATTACGGCATGGCCGATATCCGCGCGGCGTTCAAGGCCGGCGGCGTGGCCGTCGTCTCGCTGTGTGATGTAGACAGCCGGCATCTCGCCGACAGCGCCGACAAGGTCGAGCAATCGCAGGGCACCCGCCCGAAGACGTTCAAGCACTATGGCGAGTTGCTGGAAACGCCGGGGCTCGACGCGATCGTGATCGCCACGCCACCCCAATGGCACGCGTTGCCTTTCATCGCGGCCGTTGAGAGGGGACTGGACGTCTACTGCGAGAAACCACTCGCCTACGACGTGCGCGAGGGTCGCGCCATGGTGGATGCGGCCAGGGAGAAGAGCGTGATCGTCCAGGTGGGCTTCCAGCGTCGGCAGAGCCCGGCTATTCAGCAGGCGCGCCAGTACATCCGCGAAGGCCACATCGGGCGAATCATCCAGGCAGATGCACAGATCCACTACACGGCGGGCATCCTCGACACGACGCCGCAGGACCCACCCGCTTCGTTGGACTGGGACCTCTGGTGCGGCCCGGCGCCCAAGCTGCCCTACAGCCCGCAGATCGGCCACTTCGCTTGGCGCCTGGAGAAGACCACGGGCCATGGCCACCTCGTCGACTGGGGCATCCATCTGATCGATGCGACGCGGTACATTCTGGGCGAGACGACGCCGAGAAGCGTACAGGCCTCGGGCGGCACTTACTACTTCAAAGACAAGATCACCACGCCGGACATCCTTTCAGTGCAGTTTGATTTCGAAACCTGCCCGGTGTTCTGGAACCACCGCATTTACGGTGCCGCCGAGTATACGCCGGAGGTATCCAACGGGATCTTCTTCTACGGAGAGAAAGGCACCGTCTTCGTCACCGATCAGCGCTGGGTCATCATCCCAAAAGGCCGGGATGCCCAGCGCATCGAACACAACGTCGGTGCGGACATGGGCACGGCACACATGACGGAATTCCTCGATGCAGTCCGCAGCAGAAAGCAGCCCGGCTGCACGATTGAGGACGGATACCGCTCAACCACCACGGTCAAGCTGGCCATGATCGCCTATGACGTCGGCGCCACCGTCGCATGGGATGAGCAGGCCGAGAAGATCACCGACCACGTGCAGGCCAACAGCATGCTCCATCGCCCCTACCGCGCGCCGTGGAAACACCCGTATCAGGCCTGAGTGGGCATGCGGCAAGGCGCGCGACGAAGAAGGATTGGCAGCCCACGGCATCGAACTCTCGTCCATCTCATTCAGGAGCAAATGATGGTGAACCGTATTCTATTCGTGCTGGTGACGATCTTCGCGATCGCATCAATGGCAGCCGCCAAGGCGCCCGTGATCCAATCCGTTCGGGCAACGGATTCGACAACCGTGGGTCTGTACGAGAAGTTCGAGTTGCATGTCGATCTGGAGGCGACCTATGCGAATCCGTTCGATCCGGACCAGATCGATCTGCGGGCCCAGTTCACATCGCCTTCCGGCAAGACGCAGACCATCTGGGGCTTCTACAATCCATCGAGTTGGTCGTCCTTGTGGATGGTGCGGTTTGCGCCGACCGAGATCGGACAATGGAAGTACGTTGTCAAAGTTAAGGACAAGGAGGGAACAGCCGAGGGCCGGCCGGGTACGTTCAACGTCACGGGGTCGGACCACCATGGTTTCATCCGGATCGCGCCGAACCGACGCTATCTCAAGCACGACGACGGGACCTCGTTCTACGGCGTCGGCCTGTGGTATAACGACAGCTACGAGCAGTTCAACGCAGGCCAGATCACTGAGGAAGGACTCGACAGACTGAAGCGTCTGGGTGGCAACTTCATCAGCTTCTTTCACACGCCTTTGGAGACGATGGGCACAGGGCTCGGCCGCTACGACCAGAACCGCTGCGGCCGGCTCGATCAGCTTTTCGAGTGGTGCGAGCAGCGCGACATTCACATCAGTTGGAACATCTGGTT
>JAAYBA010000546.1 GCA_012719085.1 Planctomycetota bacterium | reverse complement strand
GGGCGAGGCGGTCTCTTAGGTCCTTTGGGTCCCTTTGGTCCTTCTCGGGCCCCAAAGGACCGAAAGGAATAGTCGTTGCGGGCCGGGGGCGGAAGGGCTATAAAGGAGGTTACGAGGCAAGCGGGCGTTTCGGAATTGAAAGGGTCTGGCAATGGCACACAGCGATCTGACGAGGCGACAGTTCATCGCGGCCGCATCGGCCGGTTCCCTGGCGGCGGTCACGTCCGGGACGATTCCCGCCTATGGCAACCTCACGAACAAGGCGAGCAAGCTGGCGATCCTCGGCGGGCAGCCCGTCCGCCAGAACAAGGCCTGGCCCGAGTGGCCCTATTGGGACGACGAGGTGATCGACTCGCTGACCAAGACCGCCAGGAGCCGCATCTGGTGCCGCATCCAGTCGCCCTCCGGCACCGTGCCGACGTTCGAGAAGGAATACGCCAAGCTGACCGGCGCGCGCTTCTGCGTGGCCACCGGCGCCGGCACGCAGGCGCTGCACACCTGCGTGGAGGCAATGGACATCGGTCCCGGCGACGAGGTCATCACGTCGCCCTATACCGACCCCGGTACGATCGCGTCGATCCTCTCGGCGCGGGCACTGCCTGTGATGGCGGACCTCGATCCGGCGTCGTATCAGCTCGACCCCGATGATGTGGAGCGGCGGATCACCGAGAACACCAAAGCGCTGATGCCGGTGCACATGATGGGCCAGCCGGCGGACATGCGGCGGATCATGGCCATCGCCAGGAAGCACAACCTCCGCGTGATCGAAGACGCCTGCCAGGCGCATCTGGCGCAGTTCGACGGCAAGACACTTGGCACGATCGGTGACGTGGGCTGCTTCAGCTTTCAGTCGAGCAAGACCATCGCCTGCGGCGAAGGCGGCGCGATCATCGGCAGCGATGAGACGCTGATGGATCGCTGCTATACCGTGCACAACCACGGGACCTCGCGTCGCGGGCTGACCGAGACGATCGGCCCGAAGTACCGCATGAACGAGTTCGAGGCGGCGGTCCTGCTGGGCCAGCTCTCCGGCGCGAAGGAGCGGTTCGAACGGCGCAATCAGAACGCCGCCTACCTCAGCCGCCGGCTCAAGGACATTCCGGGCCTGACGCCGCAGAAGCTCTACGAAGGCACCGAAAGCGGCTCGTTTTACCTCTACCCGATGTCGTACCACAAGGAGCACTTCAGCGGCGTGCCCCGTACGACGTTCCTCAAGGCACTGGCCGCCGAAGGGGTGAGCCTGAGCCCCTACATCGCCAGAGGGCTGCACCGCGAGCCCTGGATCGACCACATCCTCGATTCGAGAGTCTACAAGACAATGTATTCGGCCAAACGGCTGCGCGAGTATCGCGAGCAGTGCGCCTGTCCGAAGTGCGACCAGGTTTGTGAGGAAATGGCGATGCTCTGGGCCTCGGGCCCGCTGCTCGGCACGCGTCAGGACATGGCCGACATCGCCGACGCCATCGAGAAGGTCTGGGCCAATCGCGACCAGCTCGCACGGGTTTAGCGGCCGGGGATTGCAGGTGCGGCGCGCCCGGTAGTCGTGGCCCATATTGACGCCCTGACGGGCCACCCCGTTCGGTCCATACGGGGTGATCGCGCTGGCGATGTGGCGAGGCATGCAAACAAGGGAAGGTTGCCTTGCTGCTTGGGCGTGGCGCCTATTCCGTCTTCCTCAAGGTCCGGGTTGCGGCCTCGGCGATGTTCTTGATCAGCTCCCATTCGGCTTTGATCGCCTCGATGGCCCCGCCCCAGGTGCTTTCGTCCTTCGAGTCTCTTGCATCGCGGGCCAACACCTTCTCGTAGACCGATGCCAGCTTCTGCGCCGATGTCTCCATCGAGAACTCGGCCGCCGTCGCCCGCGC
>JAAYBA010000545.1 GCA_012719085.1 Planctomycetota bacterium | reverse complement strand
ACTTGCTTTACACGGCGATTACCCGTAGTCGCAAGCTGGTGGTGCTGGTGGGCACACTGAAAGCCCTGGCCATCGCCGTCAAGAACATGGATGCCCGCCGCAGAGTGACGCTGCTGAAGCAGCGGCTGCAGGCAGCTGTTGGCCTTGCAGACTTGTCTCTATAGAATAACCCGGGATTGTTGGTGGCAATGGTTCCATATCGATGCCCTGCGACGTCATCACTTCAGAGGCCCATTGATCTGATCCTTCATCAGCCGTCCCGGTTTGAACACTGCCCTCTGTTTGGCTGGGACGCGAACCTTCTTCAGAGTCTTGGGATTCTGGGCCATCCGCGGTGCGGCGGTTCTCGTCTCGAATACGCCGAAACCCCGAAGTTCGATGCGATTGCCCTGGGTCAGCTCACGGATAACTTCATCGAAGAACGCCTGGACCACGCCCTTGGCACATCTGTGCGTGAGGCCCGTGCTCTCAGCGATGCGTGCGATGAGGTCCCTTTTGGTGATGGCCATGATCTACCCTCCAGCGCCATTGTAATGATCCATCTGCATTGGTCGGAACCGGAGGCCAGTGTATTGCGAAAGGTTATGCCGGGCAAGCATCCATGTGTCATGAGCGGTTGCCTGTACACAAGGCCATGAGTACCAATAGATCCCATCGCGCCACCGTATTGGGTTCACGCTGCCGGACGAGATCTTGAGCTGCTCTCACGATACGGTCACATTCAGCTTCACTGAATACATTGATTTCTGCCATCGCACACTTGGGCATCTTGATATGTACCAGTGGATTCTCATCCAGTTGGCGGCGTCTCACGGCAGTCTGGAAGACGGCCTTGATCTGCTTGAGCTTCTTGACCACTGTAGCTGGTCGATTGCCTTGTCCGTGAGACCCTATAGCCTGGATGATTTAGTCCGCGAATTGAACGCGGTCTATGATTATGACTGGAAGACACACTTCTTAGAGCGCGTCACATCCATCAAATCAACGGCCCCACTTGCAGGAATCGAGAATGGCGGTTGGCATTTCAAGTATGGACACAGTGTATCGTCTTATCAAAGAGCATGGGAGGAAAATGAGGAGGAGTTTCATTATCGAAGTTCCCTGGGCCTTGATTTGGAGAGAGAAGGCAAGGTCAAGGCTATTGTGCCAGACAAACTGGTGAAAAGCGCCCAATAGGGGGCCAGGAGGGGGAGAGGTTGGAGGCGTAAAGAGCGCCGAATTGGAGACCACCGCATTTGACCGATCTTAGTTATCTGGAGATGGTTCCAGATAGCAAAGGGGTCAGAAGGGATGTTGACGGTGGACCATTACGAACTCATTCGGCGTAAGGTGTTGATCGAGGGGCTCAGCCAGCGGCAGACAGCCAAGGAACTGGGCCACTCCCGCACGACGGTGGCCAAGGCCCTGGCCGAACGGCTGCCACCAGGATATCGGCTCAGCGGGCCCCGACCTCGACCGGTTCTGGAGCCGGTCAAGCCTATTATCGACGCCCGGCTCGAGCAGAACACCCAGACGCGGCCCAAGCAGCGTCAGACCGCCCGCAGGATGTATGAACGCCTGTGTGATGAGTACGGTTTCACCGGCCATTACGGCACGGTGCAGCGGTATGTGAAGCAGGCGTCGCATCGTCAAAAAGAGGCGTTCATGCCCCTGCAGTTTGACCCGGGTGAAGAGGCCCAGGTCGATTGGCACGAAGGCTGGATCGTTGAGAACGGCATCGAACGGAAGTGCCAGTTCTTCGTCATGAAGCTGTGCTATTCGAAGGCCACCTTCGTCTACCGGTGGTGGGTTTATCCGGAGGCGGGCAGCTACTGGGCCGAGGCCGAGATCGAAGGATCGCAGGCCGTACAAGCAAAGGTGCATGTCCCTCGAGAGGCGGCCGGTCGTACAATTCACGTAATCCTGGAGGTCACCGATCAAGGCGAACCGCCCTTGACAGCATATCGACGAGTGATCCTCGAGGTCAGCGGCGAGCGGGTGGAAGCCCCGCCGGGAGCGGAGCAGTTCGGTCGGGTGGTCGAGCCGGTGACCGAACTCGACGGGCCGCCCGAGCGTCTGGGCAAGTGGCGGTTTTATCGCGGGATCAACATCAACGGAGAGACCATTGAGATCGATGGTCACCGGTGGACAGGCGACGACACGAAGCATTTTGTCTGCGACGAGACGGCAGTCAACAGTCCGCAGGTGCCGTTGTGGCCGCCGACGGACGAGAATCGCGCCAAGATGATCCACTCTTTCCGCTGGGATCGGAAGGTCGAAATCGAGGTGAGGGAGGTCCCGGACGGCAGGTATGCTGTATACGCTTACGTCTGGGAAGACAACAACGCGGAGCAGTTCTCGATCTCCCTCAACGGCAGGCAGGTGGAGCGCAAGTACAACAGCGGCCACCAAGGCCAGTGGCAGCGCCTGGGGCCTTGGATCACATCGGTACGCGAAGGGACCATTCGCATCACGACCCAGGGCGGCGCCGCCAATTTCTCCGGTATCGAGATCTGGCAGGCACAGCAGTAGCCGACCGACACATGAGGGGGACCGGTGCCTACATCGAACGGTCCTTTGCTTCGATCAGCAGCAGCGCATCCGGCCAATCCTTGGGCGTCGTAAACGAGGAAGTCTCGGTGGTCGGGAACTCGCCGGCACTGGACTGTTTGCCGGTCCGCGGGTCGATCCATGTGGCCGAGGTTGTCTTGGCGGCTGAGATCGCATCGAGACGTACCGAGGCGGTGACCCGGCTGGAGAAGTAGAGCAACAGGCAGTCTCCGGCGGTGGAGCGCATCGCGGCATTGCGCGTCTCACCGCTGGCGGTTCCGCTGGCAAAGATCGCAGGGTCGGGAACGAGTTTCCACCAGTCGATCGAATGAAACAACTCCGCCAGCACGGACAGGTCCCTGGCACCGGGTGAATGCAGCGCCTGCTTCCAGTTCTGCGTCCCTTCGGGTTCGTACGAGCCGAAGTTCCAGGTGTTGGTATTGCCGTACGTATGATAACCGCCTGACAGATACGACCAGTAGGCCTGTTTGCGGATCTTCAGGGCATCGATGGGCCGGGTCGAGTACTGGGGACCGTCCTCATAGGAGCCCTCGCCGAGTCCTGTCGGCTTAACGGGCGTGAGCTGATAGTCCTGTGCGATCTTCGGATAGATCTGCTTCTCGTTGCCCCAGATCTGGATCATGTTGAAATCGAGCCAGGGGGCTTTGTGGAACCATTGCGAGGACGAATTGCCGCCGTTGATGTGGTAGGTCATCAAGGTCCGGCTATAGTCCTCCCGACCGGCCACGCCAACTGTGACCCCCTTGGCCATCTCATGCCAGACCTCTTGTTTGGCCTCCGTATCGGGCGTATTGTCCCCTCCGAGGATCCAGACGACATGAGACTGGTCTCGATAGCGCTTGCCGAGAAAGAGGCCGTAGTCGTAGGCGTTCTCAGGCTTGAGATAGTTGTATCCGTCGCCACGCCAGCCGACGAACAGTGGCAGCAGGCCCAGAGTCAATCCGTGAGCCTCGGCCCGCTCGACGATGTAGTCGACGTGGTCCCAGTAGTCGTACTGCGCCGGCTTCTCGGGATCGCTGCCGGGTGTGACCAGGGGCCGCGCAGGGTTGCCGTCCGAGAAGGCCAGGTCGCCATAGAGGTTGGGTCGCAGGGTACCGCCGACGCGTTCCTCACCCATGACGACGCCTGCCTGGATTACCGTGAACCCCTGCTCGGCCCGGGTTCGGAGATAAAGGTCCACATCCTCGCGCCTGGTCATCTGCGAGATCAGCCAGGCGGTATCGCCCAGCCAGAAGAACGGTTTTCCGTCCGGCTGGACCAGATAGCGGCCATTTTCGCTCACGCGCAGCGCCGACGCCCCTCGCCCCATCTCGGCGATGCCCGATACGACAAGGATGAGCACGATCAGCAGTATGTGCAGATGGCGGGCGGACCGAGCCACACGTGCATGCCAATGAGGAGCTACCATTTCATTACCTCCTTGCCAATCGATTCCATGGGCCTGTGCCATGTGAACTGAGAGTACCTTGACGGTTACGCGGTGTCAATGTACAAGGGGTTGTGCGTAAACTCGACGTCAGCCTCCAGGGTCGAAGGGACATGGCAATGAAGAGCAATTCCATCTACGCACTCGTGGCTGTTTTATCCCTCGTTATGAATGCTCACGCGGAGTGGCACGTTTGGACGGTGACGGAGACCCGACATGTGCTGCGCAGCGACCCGCCCGGTCATGATCGAGCGGTCGAAGTCGGTGCGGCTCAGAATGAATGGGTGAGTTTTCAGGTTCTGCTGCGCTGCGATGAGCCGGTCAAGGCGGTGCGCTTGGAGGCGGACGAATTACGCGGGCCTGGCGGCGCGACTCTACCGATGTCGGAAAGCCGATGTTATCGCCAACATCAACTCCATCTGGAGACCGGGACCTATCGGAACCGTGCCTTTAAGCCCGACGGGTATCCGGACCCGCTGATTCCCTTCCATCACCCGCTGACGGGTGATACGCTGGGATCGGCACGCCTTGTCGCTGTGCCCTTTGACCTACGTGCCGACGAAACCCATGGCTTCTGGGTGGACCTCCATGTCCCCGCCACAACTTCGCCAGGAGACTATCGAGGTGTGTATCGTCTCACCTCGGGCAACTACAGCCAAGTCGAGATCCCGGTGACATTGAGGGTGTGGGACTTCGCGTTGGCCCCGACACCGACTCTGGTTACCGCTTTCGGCTCGCCTGCGCAGCGCATGCGGGGCTATTATCGCGACAAAGCCGGCGGGGAGGCGCCTGCTGATTGGCAGGCTGTGGAGACTCAGTGCGCGCAGTTGCTGAGCGAGCATCGAATCAATGCTACGCCACCGACGGAGCTGCTCCGCCCGGTCCGGCAGGATGATGGCTCCTTTAGGATACCTTCGCAACAGGTCCAGGCGCTACGCGCATTTGTGGATCGTTACCACGTCAACGCCCTTCAGGTGCCACATCCCTCCGCCGTGGTCAAAGACCCGGAGGAGGAACGCGAGACGCTGCGGGCGTGGCTGGCAGCGTTCGACCGTGCGGCCAAAGAGCTGGCTCGTCCCCATGTCGTCTTCTTCATCTACCTCAAGGATGAGCCGAATACGGAGGAGGACTATCGCTACGTGCAACAGTGGGGCCGCGCGATTCGCGAGATCAAATCCGTCGTCCACGTCATGGTCGTCGAGCAGACCTGGACCGAACCGGGCAAGGGCGGCGCCGACAGTGCCTGGGGCGATCTGTACGGGGCAGTCGATATATGGTGCCCACTCTTCTCGCTGCATCGCCCGGACAGCGCCGCCAAGCGACGGGCGTTGGGCGAGACGATATGGACCTATACAGCTTTGTGTCAGGGCACGCCCACTCCGTGGTGGCACATCGACTACCCACTGCTGAACTATCGCGCTCCCGCCTGGATGGCCTGGCGGGACGGCATCCAGGGCCTGCTCTACTGGGGAGGTATGTCCCACTGGCGGCAGACCGAGGACCCCTGGACGCACGTGCCCATCTACATCGGCCAGGGCGCGTTGCAGCAGGGCCGGAGGGACGTCCTCTTCAATGGGGAAGGATCGCTGGTGTATCCTGCGCGGGCCGTAGGTTACGACGGCATCGTGCCCACGATTCGTCTGAAGGCCCTGCGGGATGCGATCGAGGACTACGAGTACCTGGCCCTGCTCAATCGCTTGGGTAAGTCCGCTGAAGCGGCACAAATCGTGCGCCGCCTGACGGACTCATGGTTCCAATGGGACAAGGACCCGGTAGCTTACGAAAAGGCCAGGGCCGAACTGGCCGCGATGATCGAGGCGGTGGTTGAACCTCGCCCCCAGCCGTCTGCGGGCCCGGCGAATTCTGGGCGAGTTCCCCTCCGCCTTCACCCGGACAATCCTCGCTATTTCCAATTCCGGCAAGAGCCGACGGTGCTGATTACCTCGGGCGAACATTACGGCGCGCTCATCAATCTCGATTTCGATTATGTCGCCTACCTGGATGAACTCGCCCGTTACAGCTTCAATCACACTCGACTCTTCAGTGGCACATACCGGGAAGTTCCTGGTGCGTTCGGCATTCAGGGCAACACGCTGGCCCCGGCACCCCAGCGCTATGCTGCTCCTTGGGCCCGCAGTGACACGCCGGGTTATTTCAATGGTGGCAACAAGTTCGATCTGACCCAGTGGGACGACGGCTATTTCCAGCGGCTCAAGGATTTCGTGGAGCAGGCCGGGCAGCGTGGCATCGTCGTTGAAGTCACCCTTTTTTGCACGATGTACAGTGAGGAGTTGTGGAGGGCTTCGCCGATGCACCCGGCGAACAACGTCAATGAGATCGGCGACGTAGGGCGGTATGAGGTGTACGCCCTGAAGGATGATACACTCACTGAGGCGCAGGCGGCCGTTACGCGAAAGATTGTTCATGAACTCAATCCCTTCGACAACGTCTACTACGAGATCTGCAACGAGCCATACGAGCGGGGCGGCATGCACTCCGATTGGCAGGACCGGATCATCGCTGCCATCCGGGATGCAGAGGAGTCCTTGCCAAATCGACATCTTATCTCCCTTAACGTCGCGCATGGCTCGGCTGAAATCACGCAACCACGTCCCGATGTCTCGATCTACAACTTTCATGCCGGAAGGCCTGAGGCCGTCACATTGAACTACGATCTTGCGAAGGTCATCGGCGACAATGAGACAGGCGGCTCGCAGCGGGACGACGCGACCTATCGCATGCAGGGTTGGGAGTTCATCCTTGCCGGAGGTGCGTTGTTCAGCCATCTGGATTTCTCCTTCGCTACGAACCATCCACGCGGCAGGCTCACCGAGCATCGAGGTCCGGGCGGTGGCGGTCCCGCCCTGCGGCGGCAGTTGCAGGTTTTGAAGGAGTTCATTCACAGCTTCGATTTCGTGAAGATGAGGCCGGACAATTCCGTGATCCGGGATGGTGTTCCTGAGAAAGGCAGGGCGTGGGTACTGGTCGAGCCCGGGCGAGCCTACGCGATCTACCTGGGGGGGAGCGGGCCCATCGAACTGACGCTCGAATTGCCTGAGGGTACATATCGAGCCGAATGGATCAACACGCCCAGCGGCTCGCTGGACAAGGAGGAATCCTTCGCGCACGGCGGCGGTCCCAAGCGGCTCCAGTCGCCCGATTTCGCTCAGGATATCGCCCTGCGCGTCAAGACGAAGTGAAATCACAGCAGGAGGAACTCTTGAAGGAAACCACCATGCACGTAACAAGAACAATGGCCTGCATCTGCCTGGCAGCACTGATTGGACTTGCCGACGCGGCACACGCAGGCCCCGCAAGAGGTCCGCTTCGGGTCCACCCTGAGAACCCGCGTTACTTCACAGATGGAACGCAAGGCCCGGATGGTTCGCCGGGTGCCGTTTATCTGACCGGGGCCCACACGTGGAACAACCTGGTGGATATGGACCGCAGTGATCCTCCGGAGCAATTCGACTTCGCTGGCTACCTGGACTTCCTCGAACGTCACCATCACAACTTCATCCGCCTCTGGGCATGGGACTCGACCCGCTGGGACACGCGGGCCAACGGCGCATTGGGTAAAGACTTCATTCACAAGGCGGCGCCGCAGCCCTGGCTGCGGACCGGCCCCGGTGAGGCCCTGGACGGCAAGCCCAAGTTCGACCTGACGAAATTCGAGCCCGCATACTTCGAACGCTTGCGGTCGCGGGTTGCGGCGGCGGGCGAGCGCGGGATCTATGTCAGCGTGATGCTCTTCGAAGGCTGGGGCCTGATGCACGGTAACCGCCGGCAGAACACCGAGGACGGTTGGGCCTGGCGGTCGCATCCGTTTCATCCCGCAAACAACATCAACGGCCTGGAAATCGAGGGATCGGACGACCTGAGTGGACGCGTTCACACGCTGCGCAATCCCAAGGTGAACGAGCTGCAGGCCGTCTACATTCGCAAGGTGGTCGACACGATCCATGAGTATGAACGGACCAAGCCGAAGCAGCATCCGGTGGGCAATACCGGCCATGGCGCCGAACGATTGCCCAGCATGCTGGCCAGTCCGGCCGAATGGGTCTCTCCCGGGCGGGCGGACGGATTCGCGGAGGACCCGCCGGTCTGGAACGAGGAGAAGGTCAGCCTGCTCGATACCGACCACGTATGGGGTGTGGGGGGCAATCCGGCCTGGGTTTGGAGGAGTTTCCTACGCGGACACAACCCCATTTTCATGGACCCGTACGACGGCTCAGTTTTGGGACGGGGTCGCGATTGGGAGCCATTGCGAACCGCCTTGGGCCACGCCCGACGTTTGGCTGAGCGGGTGAATCTGGCGGCGATAGTCCCACACAACGACTTGGCTTCGACCGGCTACTGCCTGGCCGATCCAGGGCGTGAATACGTGGTGTACCAGCCGAAGAAGAACGAGACCTTTTCCCTGGAACTCGCCGCGGGCATCTATTGGCTGGAGTGGTTTGATCCGGCTCAAGGAGCGAGAACGGACAGCGCGCGGATCGAGGCGTCCGGTGGAGGGCGACAATTCAAGGGACCGTTTGCAGCCGACGCAGTGCTTTACCTCAAGAAGGTCGGACCGTTGTCCAAGGAGGTCGAACTATACCACTGGGTAGATTTCCCGATTGAGGCTCCGGGGGCCACGGACGGCGTTGCCAGATGGGACGTGGAGGGCGCATGCGTCTGGACACACGAGAACGGCACAACTCAGCGCACCAGCCTGGTGTGGTACTCGGGTTCGGGCGATACCTATGTCTATCGGTTCGGCGGTTCTCTGCCGGGCCGCTGGACCGGCATCACGAGTTCGCCGGTCACGGCTCTCGATAGTCTGGAACTGACGGTCGAGGTGATGCCCTCCCGCAATCCGGATCGTGCGGGCTGGAGCGGGCAGCGACCGGAGGAGCCGACCGCCTGGGCGCATCAGAAGGGCCCTAACGGTGAGCTGGTCAAGAACACGCCCATCCTGATTATGATGCCCGGCATGCAGCATTGGTTCGACAAGCCCGCCGAGATGCGGGATTTTGTAGCTGAGTTTAACGACCATCATGGCTTCAACGGTGGTCACATTTCCACCATCGGCCGAAACTGGTTCGAAGCCGACTCGACCGATCGTCTCCGCACGGCGCCGGCGGCGCCCGACGTACGGACCTTTGAAGCGCTGGAAGCAGCCGCGTCGGAGTGGTCCGAACGGGGCGGCTGGCTGCATCTGTGGATGTGGGGCAAGGGAGACGGCGGTGATTTCTCGAATTTGCCCGGCGGCCACAACGGCGCGCAAAGCCGGCGGATCAACCGCTACATTGCCGCGCGGCTGGGCCCGGTGCCCGGCTGGTCCATGGGCATCGGGTGGGACGTCGAATTCTGGGCCGATGAGGCGAAACTCACGTGGTGGCTGGATGATCTGATTCCGCAGCTTGGTGGCTGGCACCATTGGATCGGATTCCGTTACTCGGACAGCGATATCGGGCAAGGTAGAGACCCCGACCCGGCAAACAAGGGCCAGTACCTGGAGCGTGGTGTTGCCTGGAATACATTGCGGCCCGGAGACGAGCAATATGCCGGCTGGGAGCACTGGGCCACCACAACCAGCGACAGCGCGATTGACGCCGGTCTGGCGGCGATTCCCGACCGACCAATGATGAGCGAGGACCGCTTCCGACGGCGTGACAATGCCTGGCGACAGAAGGATATGCACAGCGATGATGCGATCCTGAAGGAGATCCCACGCTGGGCAACGCGCGGCGTCGCGGCCATCTACGGTCGGCTCATCGACAGCAAAGACGGAGGCAGCGACGTCTGGCCCAACAAAGCCGCCATCAAAGCGGTGATCTCGACTGCGAATGGCAAGGTTGCCGATCGCGCTGACGACGAGCAGGGTGGGGTCCTGTTCGGTGTGTATACCGGCAACGACAAGAAGGAGTTCTTCTCGTTTGAAGGGGCCTTTGGGCGGCGTATAGAGGCTGTGTTGGCTTATACGGGCGACAGAAACTGGCAGGATGCGAATCCTGGCTGGCAGCTTTCGCCAAGGTGGCTTGCCGGCACAGGCCGTGAGTTGCTATGGTCAATTCCGATGATACCGAATGATGAAGTAGTGCAGACTTCTCGCGAGGCGGCCAACGGAGCTCATAACGAGACCTACCAGAGTTGGGCTCGGCAGATACTGGAATCACGTAGCGACGACGACCGGCCGATTTACGTTCGCACGACATGGGAAGTGGGTGGCGAGTGGTTTTACTGGACCGAAGCAGCGAAAGAGGACCCCGAGGCATTCAAGGCGGCGTGGCGACAGTGGGCGCAGTCGTTTCATGCGGTCTCACCACGGTTCAAAATGGTCTGGGACTTCACGGCAGACAGAGGCCCGGTAGAACAATGGTATCCTGGAGATGAAGCGGTCGATGTGATTTCTCAGGATATTTACTGGAACCCCCAGTGGCAAGGCGATGATCCGGTCGAGGCGTTTGAAACGTCGGTGAGCGGTTATTCGCGAGGTTTGGCGTGGATGGCCGAATTCGCCACACAGCACGATAAGCCCATGGCGATCTCAGAATGGTCGCCTGGCGACAGACCGGGCGCGGAGGTCTGGATCGAGCAGTTCTCTCAATGGGTGCATAGCCATAATGTAGTTTACACGACCTACTGGGCAGGAGGGGAGGGATCCGGATACGATGGGACGCTCTCTGAAGGACCCGTGCTTGAAGCACTTCGAGAATTCGCCGCCAAGTGCGGGAGCAGGCCATTGCCCTGAGGGCAAGCTTCGATGAACCGGTCTTGGGAAGGAACGGATGAGGACTTCGCCGGCGGATACGGCGGAACTCGACCGACACGATAGTCACTCGATGGATAGGAGTATTTACATGCGTACCCCGGTTTGTATCGTGCTGGCATCGGCCGCTTTCAGTTGGGCAGCGCCGGCGGGCGTGAGCTTCTCGCCGTCTTCGGAGAGCGTGGACTGCTACGACTTTCTCGAGGTTGAGGTCAATGTGGACGAGGTGGATGCGGCCAATCCGTTCATTGATGCATTCGTGGAAGGGCACTTTGGGCCTGCCGGTGAAGAGCCGGTGAAGGTCGACGGCTTCTGCGATTCCGCCGATGGAGGGGTCTATCGCATTCGGTTCCTGCCCACTCGGCCCGGCGATCACCACTATTCGGTCGTGTACCGGCAGGGGGCGTATGAGGTCTCGCACCAAGGCACGTTCACGGCTCGTGACGCCGGCCGGCGGGGACTCATTCATGTGGACGCCGAACACCCTTGGCACTTCCTCTGGGAGGGTACGGGCGAGCACTACTTCTGGAACGGCACGACCACGTATTGGTTGCTGGGCTGGGACGACGAGACGATCCGCGAGAGCATCGACCGGCTGGCCCGACTCAAGGTCAATCGCCTGCGGACGGCCATCAACGGCCGGGTCAAGAACGGACGGGCCTGGTACGAGAACGTCTACCCCACCGAGAAGTTCTCGTTCCTGATGAACCCCTGGGTTGCCGAGCGGCCGGACAGCGTGGATAAACCCGGCTTCGATGTGACTCGATTCGATCTCGCTCACTGGCGCAAGATCGAACGCATGCTCCGGTACGCTCGCGAAAAGGACATGGCCATCTCGATCATCTTCTATGTCGACGGGGCCCGGCCGGGCGTCGATCCGTTCGGCAAGGCCGGTATGGGCGGCGAGGATGAGCAGCGGTACTACCGCTATGGGGTCGCCCGCCTGGCGGCATTCTCCAACGTGATGTGGGACGTGACCAACGAATACCACCTGTTCCGCAATGAGGAATGGGCGAACAAGATGGGCGCGTTCATCAAAGAATGTGATCCCTACGACCATGTGGCCTCGGTCCACGGGCATGGCCAATTTCCATTCCGCACCTCCGAATGGGCGGATTTTGCCATGTATCAGCGCTGGGACGAGGGCGGCGGTTACCGGTTCATGCTCGAGAACCGCCGCCAGCAGCAGGAGACCGGCCGACCCATGCCGCAAATCAACGAGGAGTATGGCTACGAGGACCACTATCCCACCTGGGGTGGTGGTCGCAAGGCCCCGGCCCGCTCGGCGGACAATCGCCGGCGTCTGGCCTGGGGCATGTACATGGCGGGTGGCTATCAGACCACCGGTGAACGGGCCGATACCGGAACCGGCTGGGGACCGGATACCGGCGGCGGCTGGCTCAACGGCCGGGGCGATGACTCCATGGTCATGCTTGAGGGTTACGGGCATATCGTGGATTTTTTCACCGCCCTGCCCTGGTGGCGGCTGGAGCCCGACAGCGACTTCTTCGAGACCCGCAGTACGTCTGTCGTGGATACAGACCTGACGCACGTGGTGTACACGCGCGACCGCAGCGGCAAGGCCACCCTCTATATCGATGGCAAGCCTGTCTCGACCCGCGATGTCGGCGGCGATCTGTCGAATTGGGAGGACGGATTCAACCTGGCGCTGGGCAATGAACTGACCGGGGATCGACCGTGGCGGGGCGAACTGCATCGGGTGGCCCTGTATGCGCGTGCTCTGAACGCGAGTGAGATTGTCGATTCGACCAAGAACGCGCGGGACAAGTCGCCAAAGGGGGCCTCGGCAGTCTATGAGTTTCGCGAAGGGAGGGGGCAGGTCGTGAAGGATACGTCCGGTACGGGGGCTCCGCTGAATCTCCAAATCAAAGAGGCCTCGGCTATTCAGTGGCTTGAAGGCGGCGGTCTGGGGCTCACCGGATCGACGCTGATTGCCTCGACCGAGCCTGCGACGAAGCTGATCGAAGCCGTGAAACAGTCGAAGGCCTTTACGGTCGAGGCGTGGATCGAGCCTGCCAACATCACGCAGGCCGGTCCGGCCCGTATCGCCACCCTCTCGAGAGATCCCAGCAGTCGCAACTTCACGCTGGGCCAGAAGGCCGATGCCTATGAGGTCCGCTTCCGCACCACGGTGACTTCGGCCAACGGCGAGCCGGCGCTATCCTCGCCTGGTGGCGATGAGACCATTCCATCGGTAGTCGGCCTGCGATCGCCCGAGGGCGATCTGGCTGTGCTGTACTTCTCCGCCGGCGACGCCGCCAAGATCAAGTCGAACAGCCTGACTGACCGCACGAGGGCGCAGTGGTTCGATCCGCGCCGTGGCGAATGGTCGCCAGCCGAACGGAATGAACGCGGCGATTATGTGGCACCGGATGAACAGGACTGGGTACTGCTGATGAATGAGCGATAGGAAAGGAGTGACCACGAGATGAGCCAGACGCGTCGACAGTTCTTGCAGCAGACGGCTATTGGCCTCGCGGCGACGCTTCCCCTTGGTGCAGCGCGAACGATCAAGGCACGTGCCCATACAGCAGGAACGACGGCGGTTGCCGCAGGCGATTTTCTGAACAGCCTGGGTGTGTGTTCCAGCATTACGGGGCGGGGCGAGACGCTGGCGGGGACCATCGAGGTTCTGAGGTACACCGGCATTCGGTTCGTGCGATGCGGACTGGAGGATCGCATCGCCGTGGGGGACATGATCCGTCTCCACGAGCAAACCGGCGCGCGAATCGTCTACGGCTTGCTGAGCGGCGGTACGAATCTCGACAGACTCCTGCGCGAAGCCCGACCGTTGGCCGCCGCCGGCGCGCTGCTGGCTATCGAGGGCAACAACAAGCCGAACAACTGGGGCATCACGTACGAAGGGCAAGCTGGCGGAAGGAACGACTCGTGGCTGCCGGTCGCCAGGCTCCAGCGCGACCTGTATAAGGGCGTCAAGGGCGACCCCGTTCTTAGAGACTATCCCGTCTGGAATATCAGCGAGAGCGGAGCGCAGACGGACAACGTTGGGCTGCAATTCCTGACGATCCCGGAAGGGGCCGAGACGCTGATGCCGCCCGGCACGGCCTACGCCGATTTCGCCAACTGTCACAACTACATTACCCACCCGAGTTGGCCGGGCCTGCACGACAACCAAACCTGGCGCAGCGCCAGCCCCGATCGCGACTGCCCGGTGGACGGATTATACGGCAACTACGGAAGGACCTGGCGGAATCACTTCGACGGCTATTCGACTGCCGAGTTGCTCACGCTGCCCCGCGTGACCACGGAGACCGGCTACCCGGTTGGAGGCGAGGTTACGGAAGAGATACAGGCGCGTCTCTTTCTGAACCTGTATCTGTCACAGTTCAAGCGCCGGTGGAGCCATACCGCCATCTATCTCTTGCGGACACGCTCCAACGAGCCGGCGCACGAGCGCTATGCCATCTTCCGCATGGACTATGCGCCCAAGCAGGCGGCGCACTACCTGCACAACCTCACCACCATTCTGGCCGACAGCGGATCAGTCGCGGTGCCCGAGCGAATGGATTATTCCATCTCGAACCAGCCGACGACGGTGCACAATCTGCTCCTCCAGAAGAGCGACGGCACCTTCGAACTGGTGCTCTGGGGCGAACGCTTCGCGGGCGGCTCCGATCAGGTCATGGTAAACCTGGGCGTGATGTACGATACGATCAACGTGTACGACCCGACGAGGGGCGCATCCCCGGTGCAGACCGCGGCCGGTGCCGACTCGATCAGGTTAACCTTGAGCAATCACCCTATGATCGTCGAATTCCGCATGGCTGGCCAGAGATGAAGTGAGACCCATCAACGGAACAGAGCTTACTGGAATGTCTTGACAGGAGAAGAACCGATGAGATGCAGCAGATGCCATGTCCTCGTTCTGCTTGGATTGATTTGTGGTTCAGGTGGCTTGCCGGTGTTTTCCGGACAGTCAGCCATACCGTCGCCGCTTGTTCGTGTGGGTGTAGACAAAGGGGGATCGGCGTGCCGGCTCAGTGGCGGTATTCAGCGGCTGGAGGATGGGACGCTCTCATTTACTGCCCAGCCGGCCGCAGGGGAGTGGGGCTGGGTCACCGTGAGCAAGGACGGGCAACCTCTTAGGCAACTGGAGGGCCTGGAATCGTTCACGATCTGCGGTTGGCTGGCGCCCAACTCTCTGCAAACTGGTTCCGGAGGCAATCGCATTGCCTTTAACCTCAACTACAACCGATCGGGATTTGATCTGGTGCATTTGGACGATGGTCGGCTTCGGCTGGCTGTGAACGAATGGCCGGACGGTGTCCGCAACGATTCGTCATCCGGGAAGCTCAAGCCCGGTCAGTGGACGTTCTTTGCCGTCAGCTATGACGGGGCCAGCAAGAGAGACAACGTCCGCTGGTACTTCGGCGGCCCCGATTCGGCGGCAAGTCTTGACAGGAAGATGAGCTACTCAGCCGGACCGACCGGTTCCGATAGCGGTCCGCTCACCATCGGCAATTACAATCAGACGATCCACCGGCACGGCACGGATCGCCAGTTCCGGGGCTACCTGCACGGAATCCAGATCTTCGGCAGCCGGCGTGGGACCGATGGAGCACTTGATCGGGAGACTATCCGTCAGCTTCAGGTGGATGCAGCGACACAACCAAACTTTGGCATCAGGCCCGAGAAGGCCCGCAGTACACCGCCGCTGCATTCGACGATCCAGACCGACCCCGCCGAACCGGGCGTCAACGTCCCCAGCCCAGCGAGCGGTACGCGGCCGCGGATCATTGCCACTACGGACGGCGAAATCGACGACCGCTGCTCGATGGTCCGTTTCCTGCTGTACGCCAACGAGTGGGATATCGAAGGGATCGTCCACAGCAGTTCCAAGTTCCACTGGAAGGGCGATGGCCAGGACATCCGGCGGCACAACTGGGCCGACGAGGTGTGGCTCGACCGTCAGATTGATCTCTACGAGCAGGTCTATCCGAAGCTCTCGCGGCACGCCGATCGCTTCCCCACGGCCGACGCCCTGCGGAAACTCGTTTATACGGGTAACGTGGCCAACGTGGGACACATGAGCCAAGACACGCCCGGTTCCGATCGGATCGTCGAAGTTCTGCTGGACGACGAACCCGGGCCGGTTTATTTGCAGGCCTGGGGTGGAACGAACACCATCGCCCGGGCCCTCTGGAAGATCCAGCACGAACATCCCGACCGAATGGCGGAGGTCTCAAGAAGGGCGATTCTGTTCCTCATCCTGGATCAGGACACGACCTTCCGCGAATACATCCAGCCGAACTGGCCGGATCTGTTGACCCTGGGAAGTTTCAGTCAGTTTGCGACGATCGCTTATCGGTGGGACCGGATGATCCCGGAGGAGTTGCACGAGTACTTCGACCGCGCCTGGATGGAGCGGAATATCCTCGGTGGCCACGGTCCGCTGTGCGCCATCTATGAGGCGCATCCGCAGAAGGGGTTCCGTTCGGAAGGGGATTCGCCGGCCTTCATGCACCAGATCGACGTTGGCCTGCGCAGCTTGGAGCACCCCGGCTACGGCAGTTGGGGTGGGCGATTCACCCGCGAGAAGCCCGGCAGCGCCGTATGGAAGGGGGCCCGGGACGGTGGCGATCCGCCAAGCGTACTGTATCGTGGTGACGGTATCGGACAAGGACGAGGTTCAGGCGTTCAAGCTGTCCGTAGAGAATGAAGCCCATTTTGAGACGATCAAAAAGGATAAACGCTCACGGGTGCAGGACACCGCGATTACAGCTGAAGCCCTGTTGCCCGACGGTCCCTATAATCTGTGGAAAGGCGGCGAGACCAGCCGGCGCGTGAAAAACCTGGCTGGCGCGTTCGCACAGCTTCCGCACTTGCCAAAGATGCTCAAGTCACAGGCTATCGTGGAGACACTTGTCGAGGGGTGCGTGCAGGGTACATTCGTCCTGAAGCTCACGCGGCCGGACCGCACGTTCCGCACGTGGTGGCGCATGCGGCCCGACGACGCGGCGTTAAACGACCCCGCGATGGAGCTCGTGCTGCCCGAGTCGGCCGAACTGGGAGAGATCTCCGGCGACCTGCTCGCGCCCAAAACGCTGGCTGATCTATGGCCCGGCGATGAAATCACAGTCCAGGCCGTGATAGACTACTTCGATGGCAAGAAGGTGGTGCAGGTCGACAGAGGTGGCTTCACCGAACCTGTGCCCGTACCCAAGGCGGCCGCCGAAGTGGTCAATGCCGCCGTGAACGACGCAGTTGAGGCGGGCAAGGTGTGGCTGCTCTCGGGTCCGGCCAGTCTACTGGCCGAACCCATTCCCAAGGGCGTTCTGACACCCACCGCCACTCTGCGTGTGCCACCGACACCCGTTTCAGCCGCATCCATACTGCCAGAGAATCTGCCAACAGCATGGCAGGACGGTGCGACCACCGCGTTGGCCATTGCTACGGCACTTTCGCAACAAGCAGGTTACACCCTGCCGTGGAAGACCGTGCGGGATGTCATCGGCGGAGCGATTTCTGCACGGTTCGTCGCTCTGGCCGACGACTCCGCGCCGT
>JAAYBA010000544.1 GCA_012719085.1 Planctomycetota bacterium | reverse complement strand
CGTCAGGTACTTCTCAAAGACGTTCAGACGCTTGCCTTGCGGGTTGGTCTTTTCAGCCATGGTCAGATTCCTTCTTGACGAGCGTTGTGGGCAGTCCTTCGATAAAGGTGCGAATCTCGTCGCGGACTCGGCGGTAGCCGTCCAGTGCTTCTTCTTTGGTTTTGGCGTCTTTGGCCAGACGCGGCGGGTCTTCGAAGCCGACGTGGACGACCTTGGTCCTGCCGGGAAACAGCGGACACGATTCGTAGGCGTGGTCGCAGACGGTCACCACATAGTCGAACGGGATGTGCTTGACCTCATTGAAGTGTTTCGAACAATGGTTCGCGATATCCACGCCGGCCTCGGCCATCACCTGGACGGCGTGGGGATTGAGTCCGTGCGTTTCAATGCCCGCTGAATGGGCCTCGATCTCGTCGCCCTTGAGGCGCCGGGCCCAGCCTTCGGCCATCTGGCTGCGGCAGGAGTTGCCCGTACACAGGAACAACACCTTCAGCTTCTGTTCTGCTTCCTGCATAGTTCCTCCCGATCGATACACACGATCTTCCTGAGTGTCTTGGTGTCCTCGACAACCTGCCGACTCTCGGCGAGGTTCCGCCGCAGCCAGGCGACAGCCTCTCTGGCCGCCTTCGAACCGGTCCGGTTCACGAGGCGATAGTACATCCAGCGTCCCTCCTTGCGGGCCTCGACCAGTCCGGCCTGGTGCAGAATCGACAGGTGCTTCGAGACCGTCGACGGCGCCAGACTCAGCATCTCGATGATCTGGCAGACGCACAATTCCCCGTCCGCCAGCGCCATCAGCGCCCGCAGCCGATTCCCATCGGCCAGCGCCTTGGTGATATTCAGAACATCACGCATACATATCCTTTATATTTCGCCATATGACGAAGTATATCCTGCGTGGTTCTACGTGTCCAGAAGAAGTGGGTTCGTTTCTCAGATTTCTTGCCGGATCGTCGTGGCTGCCTGTGAGGCTCGGCCGGACCAATCGTTCCTGGTGCCCCTATTGGTAGCGGCACGCCTGATGATGTGAGGCACAGTGTCGTTTCGGCCGGTGCGAATTCCGAGCTCACGGATATCGTGCAGTCGGGCGGGGTTTTCAAGCTTCTCAGGGTGTTTGTGGATCGGTGGCATCGTCCGGTGAGCGGCCGCCAGGGTCTGCGTCTGCATTGTGGCGATATGTGACGACACGGACCGGCTCCAGCGTGACCAATCCCTCGCCGATCATCTTGTCCAGATCGGGGAGAAATGCGGCGATCCGCTCCGGCTTGTCCACGATCTCGATCACGATGGGCAGATCTTCCGAGAGACGCAGGATCTTGGATGTGTGGATGCGGCTGGCCTTGCCGAACCCCATCACGCCCCGCAGGACCGTCGCGCCGGCCATGCCTCGCCTGCGGGCCTCCTCGACGATCGCCTCATGGAGCGGGCGATGTCCGTACTTGTTGGTCTCGCCGATGAAGATTCGCAACAGCTCGGCCTCAGAAGGGAGAATCATGGGTGAGTCCTTTCCAATCAGGCCATCCGGCCCAGGAACGATCCCAGCAGGTACGCCGCCAAGCCGAGCCCGAGTTGACCCGTCAGGTTCAGTCCGGCCATGATCCACTCGGCGTG
>JAAYBA010000074.1 GCA_012719085.1 Planctomycetota bacterium | reverse complement strand
CCGATCGAGGCCACGTGCACCTGTCCGGTGTATTGCGCGGCTTCTGCCGAGGCGACAAACCCCTGCTTGATCGCCACGAAGGTCACTGTCCAGTCGGCCCGGACCGCCGCGCCGAGGGGCCGACCCGTATCGCAGTCGAGCCCGGAGGGGATATCCACCGCCAGAATCGGGACATCCAGCGCATTGATCGCCTCGACCAGCACGCGGTAGTCCTCGCGCAGCGGCCCCTGCAGGCCCGTCCCAAACAGAGCGTCGACGACGATGTCCGCCCCTTGCGCCATCGCTGCGACGAGCGCCGGAGCATCCACACTGCCAGGGTCCAGTCGCCGAACGTCCTCGCCCAGCGCGCCGAGCACGTCAAGGTTGATTCGGGCGTCGCCGCGGACCTTCTCACGGTCGCCGCAAAGGACCACGCACACCGCATGGCCGGCGTTGCGCAGGTGGCGTGCAATGACATACCCGTCGCCGCCGTTGTTGCCCCTGCCACAGAAGACGCAGATGCGGCAGATCGCCTTGCGACCGAGCCTGTCCAGGATGAACTCGGCGCAACTGCGGCCGGCGTTCTCCATTAGAGCAATCCCCGGCAGGCCGATCTGTTCGATGGCCCAACGATCCACGGACCGCACTTGATCGCGACTCATCACACGAGGCTCATGACGTGCTGGGCTGTTGTCCATGCCCGGTTTATACCGGCGTCGCGCCGCCATCGTCAAGCCGATCCTTGCCGAGCCGCCACGGCACACCGGCCCCTTGCACAATCGCAGCACGGATTCGCGGGCAAATTGACAGGCCCAGGCGGGATCGGTACAATACGCCCCGCTCCGCGCGACTCGGGGCTCTGATCTTGCGCGTAGGCGGCGCCGTTCGGTTTCGGCGCAGGACAGATTTCGTTGATACTTCTCGGTCTTGTACTGATGCGCATCTTGCTGACAAACGACGATGGGATCTTCGCCCCGGGTCTGGCGGCGATCTACAAACAGCTCATCCATCTCGGCGAGGTTTTGGTGGTGGCCCCCGCCGACAGCCAGTCCGGGGCCAGCCACGCCGTGACGTTCTTCGAACCCCTGGCATGCGCGAAGGCCGACATTGACAGCCTTTTCTCCGGCTTTGCCGTCTATGGTTCGCCCGCCGACTGCGTGAAGCTGGGCATGATACAGCTTCACAAAGAGCCGATCGACCTCGTTGTCGCCGGCATCAACAACGGCGCCAACGTCGGCATCAACGTCTATTACTCCGGCACCGTCGCCGCGGCGATGGAGGGGGCGTTTCTCGGCATTCCCGCGGTAGCCCTGAGCCTGGCGGCGGAAGCGGAGATGGATTTCGATGGCGCCGCCGAGCATTGCATCGACGTGCTCGAGCGACTGGGGCCGCTGAAACCGCGCGACGTCATCAATGTGAATGTCCCGCTTCTGTCGCGCGGCGATCCCAAGGGCATTCGCGTGGTCCCACAGGCCACGAGCGGTTTCCACGAGTACTACATCCCTCAGGGCGACGACAAATCCCGAACGTTTTACCAGTTGGCCGGAGGAAGGCACCGTCAGGAGCCGCTGCCCGTCGATACGAGTGCTCTGGCCGAAGGCTTCATCACGGTCACTCCGTTGCGGCCCGATATGACCGACCATGCAAAGATCGAGCCGGTGCAATCGCGATTCAATGACAACGATTCGTAGCGCATCGAGAGGAACCCCATGACGCAGGAGAAGGCATCGCAGATCTGCATTGTAACCGTCACCGGTGTCGACAAGGTCGGCATCGTCGCCAAGCTCGCAACGGTGATGGCCCGCGCCAATATCAATATCGTCGATATCAACCAGAAAATTCTCGAAGATACGTTTGTGATGACGATGGCCGTCGACGTCGCCGAGGCCGCGATCGGCATGGACAAGATCAAGACGCACCTCGACCGGGTCGGTAAGAACATGGCCCTGAAGATCACGATCCAGGACGAAAACATCTTTAAGGCCATGCACAGGGTATAAGCAATGCGGATTTCCGTCGAAGAAGTCTACGAAACCGTGCGAATGACGCTGGACCACCATTTCGACATTCGCACGGTCACACTGGGGATCAATCTGAAGGACTGTATCGACCGGGACATCGCGCCGCTGACGCAGCGCGTCCGCGAACGAATCGTCGAGAAAGGGCAATTGCTCAACCGTTGCGCCGACCAGATCGTCCAGAAGTACGGCATCCCCATCACGAACCGGCGCGTCGCCGTGACCCCCGCCTCCCTGCTGCTGGAGCCCCTGCCGAAGACAAAAGCCACGGTGGTTCGATTCGCCAAGGCCCTGGACGCGGCAGCCCGGAAGGCCGACATCGACTTTCTGGGTGGGTTCGGCGCCATGGTGCAAAAGGGCACCACGGCAGCGGAAGAGAACCTGATCGATGCGATCCCGGAGGCCCTGTCAAAGACACAGCGGATCTGTGGGTTTCTGAACCTGGCCTCAACGCACGCCGGCATCAATATGAACGCCGTCGCCAAAATGGGGCACATTCTCAAGGACCTGGCCGACCGCTCGGAGAACGGGATCGGCTGCGCCAAGATCGCCGTTTTCGCCAACGTCCCAGAGGACAATCCGTTTATGGCCGGCGCGCACCACGGTATCGGCGAACCGGACTATTCCCTGAACATCGGCATCTCCGGCCCAGGCGTGGTCCGCAACATCGTCGCCAAGAACCCCGATTGCGATCTGACCCAGCTCTCCGAGGTGATCAAGCGGACCGTCTTCAAGATCACCCGAGCCGGCGAGCTGATCGGCCGCGAGATGGCCGGCCTGATGGGTGTGCCGTTCGGCATCGTCGATATCTCGCTGGCGCCGACCACCTCGACGGGCGATTCGGTGGCCGAGATCATTGAGGCCATGGGCGTCGGCCAGATCGGCTCGCCCGGGTCGACGGCGGCGCTGGCTCTGCTGATTGACGCCGTCAAGAAAGGCGGCGCCATGGCCTCCGGCAACGTTGGCGGGCTCTCCGGCACGTTCATCCCGGTCAGCGAAGACGAAGGCATGATCCGAGCAGTGCGGGACGGGACGCTGAGCCTGGAGAAGCTCGAAGCCCTCACCAGCGTCTGCTCGGTCGGGCTGGACATGTTCGCCGTCCCGGGCGATACCCCGCCGGAGATCATCTCAGGCATTATTGCCGACGAGCTGTCCATCGGCGTGGCCAACAACAAGACCACAAGCGTTCGGATCATCCCCGCTCCCGGCAGGAAGGCCGGCGACATTCTGCATTTCGGCGGCCTGCTCGGTTCGGCACCGGTCATGAAGGTGCCGGGGGTCTCCTCGTGCAGGTTTGTCCAACGCCGCGGACGCGTGCCGTCGCCGATTTTGTCGCTGCGGAACTGAGTTTCCCCCCATCCGACCGCCCCACGACTGCTCCTGCGGCCCCGCAGGGGCTCATCCAGTCTTTTTTGGTTTCTCTTTGACAGTCAGGCGACCCCGCGGTATATTGAGTGGTGTGTGGTGTCTATGATGTGCTGTCCCGCTGCTCCAGTTGTGCCAGAGAGGCTACGGATGAAAAGGAGAGGGCTAACGCTCATAGAGTTGCTGGTCGTCGTCGGAATCATCTCCCTTCTGGTGGCCGTGTCCCTGCCTGCCCTCGTTCGCGTTCGCAATCAGGCCCAGGCGGCCGTCTGCACGCAAAACCTCAAGACGCTCTCATTCGCCTGGCTGCTCTACAAAGACGACAACGACGACCGTCTGGTCGGCGGCCATGTGGGCCAGACCACACATGATTGGGTCCAGGGCCCGGCCGGCGTCGGCACGCTGATCGAATGCAAGAAGGAAGGGATTCGCCAGGGCGCGCTGTTTCGCTACGCGGGTAACGACGTGGATGTCTACCGCTGCCCGGCCGATCATCGCAAGCTCGTGCCGGGACAGGTCGCGTTTCGAAGCTATTCCATTGCCGGCGGCGCCAACGGCGAACTCTGGCAGAACACCTACGTTCCCGTCGAGAAATACTCCCAGATCCTCCAACCGGCAACGAAGTACATCTTCGTCGAGGAGGCCGATCCACGGGGCTGGAACAAGGGCTCGTGGGTGCTGGACCCGAAGAACAAGATATGGGTCGACCCCCTGGCAATCTGGCACAGCCGAGCGCGAAGCTCCCTGGCCTATGCCGACGGACATGCCGAAGTCCATCGCTGGCTCGACAACAGCACTATCGAAATGTCACGAGAGCAGCAGTTCCTCTATCCGGTTCCGGGCGACGAAGGTGAAGATCTGCACTTCATGCTGAGCGGCTTTCCACAGAGAATGACGGATGGCCCGTTGACGCCATGACCGGGATCGACGCGTTCGTCTCACCGGGGCCATGCGCGCCTTCGTCATGAACTCCTATCCTGACGCAGATTCGCCCGTCAACTGAGACGCGACTGACGCCGTAGCCGCCTGGATCATCGCCTCATCTCCCAGATAATAGTGTTTGACGGCTTTCAGATCATCGTCCAGCTCGTACACCAGAGGGATACCAGTTGGGATGTTCAACTCCGTGATCGCCTCGTCGGAGACGCCGTCCAGATACTTGACCAGTGCCCGCAAACTGTTTCCATGCGCGCAGATCAGCACGCGTTTCTTCTTCTCCAACTCCGGAACGATCGCTTCATGCCAGTATGGCAGCACCCGCTCCAGCGTCGTCTTGAGCGATTCCGTTGCGGGTAGCACGTTTCGCGGCACATCGGCATAGCAACGGTCGTGACAGGGGTGCCGGCTGTCGCTCTCGGACAGCGGCCCCGGCGGCGTGTCGTAACTGCGACGCCATATCTGAACCTGATCCAGACCGTACTTGTCCGCGGTCTCCTTCTTGTTGAGCCCCTGCAGCGAACCGTAATGCCGCTCGTTCAGACGCCAGGAGCGATGGACCCCAATCCACATCAGGTCCATATCGTCGAGCAGAATCCACAGCGTGCGAATGGCCCGCTTCAGAACCGACGTAAAGGCCAGATCGAACGTGTACCCCTCCTGCCTCAGCACCCTGGCGGCCTCATGCGCCTCGCGGATGCCCTGCTCCGACAGGTCCACATCAGTCCACCCGGTAAATCGATTCTCCAGATTCCACGCGCTTTGGCCGTGTCGAATGAGAACGAGTTTCACCATGTCCGCACCCTTTCTTCCGAAGCTCGCCAGAAAGTCGATCCGACCGTGCGCAGACCCGCTATGCACTATCGGCCTTCCAACGTGTAAAGCCGGAGCATGCTCGGTGGCATCATCGTGTCCCTCGGCCCGTCGCGATGGCCCCCAAGCGTCTGTCACCGACAGGTATACCGGACGAAATGGCAGAACATCCCGCTCGGTCCGGCCGGCACGGTCCCTACAATTTCACCGGCTTGCAGAGGTTCTTTTCCTGGGCCGCAACGCGGCCGCAGACCTTGCACATATACTGTCCGTTCGCGACAAGTTCCTTATACTCCTTCGGATTGCTGATCTGGTACCCCAGGTTATTGAGGTAGCACAGGTGTCTGTCGTGTCCGGCATGCGGCATCTCGGCGTTGGCCATAAACGCGTCCTTTCTCTGGGTATCAATCGGTATTGGAGTGCCTCATTAGGCCACCCAAGTCGTCGCCCTGTCAACCGATTTCCCGGTCGGTGGGCACACTATCTACAGACGCCGGTCCCGCCGGGTTCGCACAGGCCGCAAAGATCGCCCCGCCTCGGAATGTCACGCCAGCCCGGGCGAATCGTGCCTCGACCTTACCACCGATCGCTGCTATACTGCATACCGTACACGATCGCCGATCGAATCGGGAAGACTCGACATGACAAACGGAGAAGACGCATGGACTACAGAAGAATCATCCCCTGCCTGGATGTCAAGAACGGCCGCCTGGTCAAAGGCGTCAACTTCATCGACCTGAAAGACGTCGGAGACCCGGCCGAAAACGCCGCCGCGTACAGCGAAGCCGGCGCCGACGAGTTGGTTTTTCTCGATATCACGGCCACGCTGGAGAACCGAAAGACCCTGCTCGACGCCGTTCGGCGTACAGTGGACCGCATCTCGGTGCCCCTGACTGTCGGCGGCGGGATCAGCAGTTGCCAGGGGATCGAGGAACTGCTTGGGCTGGGAGTGTCCAAGATCTCGATCAACACGGCAGCCGTGCGCAATCCCGACCTGATCAAGGAGGCATCCGACAAGTTCGGACGCGAGAGGATCACCGTCGCCATCGATACCGCCAAGAATGCCACCCTGCCCTCAGGCTTCGAGGTCATGGTCAGCGGGGGCACCAAGGGCACCGGCCGGGACGCCATCGAATGGGCCCGTAAGGTCGAGGCCCTCGGCGCCGGGACCATCCTGCCAACCAGTATGGACACCGACGGCATGCAGACCGGCTACGACATCGCCATGACCCGGGCCATCGCCGACGCCGTGTCACTTCCGGTCATTGCCTCCGGCGGTGCCGGAACGCTTGAACACCTGTATCAGGCCGTTGTCGACGGCCACGCCGACGCCGTCCTCGTCGCCTCCATCGCCCATTTCGGGACGTACAGCATTCAGGAGATGAAGGCCTATCTCGCCGGCCGCGGCATCTCCGTCCGGCTATAGCCGACGGCTCACTCGCCACCGCTGATTCGACTTCCGAAGAGCAGCCTAAGACAGGCTGCTCTTTCCCTTTTTGAGCCAAAGTCCCCCCGCCGGCCAACCGATAAGGAGGAGGGTGACGGTGTATAACGGTTTGTCATGGCTGTATGAAATAGAGATATGTTCAGCAAGCTCAAGAAAGACGGGTTCCTTCTCAAGACCAAGCTGTTTACGCTCCGCTGGTATCCCAGCGGCCGCAGTTGCATTCGGATCGGTAAATCCCGCCGGCCACCGCAACAAATGCCGCCTCTGATGGTGCGCAAGCCTGAGTGGCGTCGATAGCCTGCGTTCCCACCCTCTCACGCTTCATGCCTTGGGTGCCTGCCCCTCCTCGTTTCGGGAGTCCCGCACGACCGTCGTCCTCCCAGACGAAAAACCTCGCAATTATAGGACACGCAACAGCTCCTGAGAACCGCTGTTGCCAGCCGGTCGAATGTGTTTCGAATCCCCCGAAAAACCCAAGATCGCCATTTTTTCGCCCTTGCCTATTTTCACTCAAGTTTTTCTTTGACCCCTACCGATACTATCCCACATGAAACAAACAACCCATATTAACACAAGATACTTCAGCAGCCACAAAGGAGAGATCGATGGTTAAGGAAGATATCCTCGCCCGGTACCTGGCCCCCCTGCTTCGCGGCGACCGAAAGGCCTGCCGCAGTGTCGTGGAAGAAACCATGCAGAGCGGCATCCCGGCCAACTCGGTATACCTGCACCTGATCTGGCCCGTCATGGCCGAGATCGAGCGGCTCTCCCGAGCCGACAAGATCACCTCGGTCCAGGAACATCTGGCCACTCGCATCAATCGGACCATCGTCGATCAACTCCAGAACAAACTGCCCCGCCGGCCCGCCCGACACAAGAAGGTGGCCGTCGCGTGCGCCCGCGACGAACTGCAGGAGCTTGGCGCCCAGATCATCGCCGATCTGTTCGAGAGCGACGGCTGGGAAGTCCGCTTCCTCGGCGGCGGCCTGACCAACGACGACGTCTTTGCCTATATCAATGAGTATGCACCGGACATTCTGTTCCTCTACGGCACTACACCGAAACAGGCCCCCGATGTACGCCGACTGATCGACAGAATCCGGAGCGTCAATGCGTGGCCGGACCTGCGAATCGTGGTTTCCGGCGGATTGTTCAATCGAGCCGAAGGTCTATGGGAAGAGATCGGCGCCGACGGGTTCGCCGCCACGGCAGCGGATGCCCTGAAGGTGGCGGCGGATGAATCCCAGGTGGCCGATCCCGAAAGAAGAACCGTCAACCGTCGAAGACGCAGGCTGCAGAACGCCGACCAGGAGGTTGCCGGCGCGATGGCATAGGATGCCGGCCACGCACGAAATCCCGTGCCGGACATCGGATCGTCCCGGCACGGGATTCTTCTTGCCGAATGCCGGCCGGCCTCATCCGGCCAGCCGCTGCAACTTGTACTCGACGCTGTCCACCAGCGCCAGCCAGCTCGCCTCGATCACATTCTCCGAGACACCGACTGTCCCCCAGATGGACTGCTTGTCGCGCGACTCGATCACCACCCGGACCCGCGCCGCCGTGCCTTCTTTGGCGTTGACCACGCGGACCTTGTAGTCGAACAACTGCACCTCTTTCAGCGCCGGGTAGAACCGTTCGAGCGACTTGCGCAGCGCCGCGTCCAGGGCGTTGACCGGACCGTCGCCCTCGCCGACCACGTGCTCGATCTCGTCGCCGACCTTCAGCTTGACCGTCGCCTCGGTGACGATTTCTCCGCCCTTGCGCTTTTCCACATCGACGTGGTATTTGATCAGCTCGAACGACGGCTGGAATGTCTCCATGATCTTGCGGACCAGCAGGTCGAAACTGGCGTTGGCGGCCTCGAACTGGTAGCCCTCGTTTTCGAGGTCCTGGACGCGGGCGAGGATCTTGCGGGCCAGCGTCTTGTCCTGAACGATCTTGGCCTTCTCCAGTTCGGCCAGAATGTTGGACTTGCCGCTCAGCTCGCTGATCAGGAAACGTCGCTCGTTACCCACGACCTGCGGATCGATGTGCTCGTACGTCTGCTTGCTCTTGCGCAGGGCGTCGACGTGCAGTCCGGCCTTGTGGGCGAAGGCGCTGTCGCCCACATACGGCAGGCTCATCACCGGAGGCAGGTTAGCGACCTCGAACACGAAGCGGGACGCCTCCGTCAACAGCTTGATTTTGTCGGGACTCAACGGCTCCAGGCCCATCTTGAACGCCAGGTTCGGGATCAGCGAGCACAGATTGGCGTTCCCACAGCGTTCGCCCAGGCCGTTGATCGTCCCCTGGACATGCCGGGCACCGGCCCGGATCGCGGCAAGGGCATTCGCGGTGGCACAGTCCGAGTCGTTGTGGGTATGGATTCCCACGACGACCGAGCCGAACGCCTTGCAGACCTGTTCGGTGATTTCGAGCACCTGGTGCGGCAGAGAGCCCCCATTGGTGTCGCAGAGCACCAGGGCGTCGGCCCCGGCCTCCGCGGCCGCAGCCAGCACCTTCGTCGCATACTCGGGATTCGCTTGGTAGCCGTCGAAGAAGTGTTCCGCGTCGAAGATCGCCTCAAGGCCTTTCTGCTTGAGATAGCGGATCGATTCGGCACAGATCGCCAGATTCTCATCGAGCGAACAGCCCAACACCAATCCCACGTGGAGGTCCCAGGTCTTTCCAACGATCGTGGCCGAGGGTGCCTTGGTGGCCAGGATCGAATTGAGCGACAGGTCGTCTTCGACGGTGCAATCGGCCCTTCGCGTGCTCCCAAAGGCGGTCACCTTCGAGGATTCCAGGCCGAGTTTCGCCACCTCGTGAAAGAACTGCATCTCTTTCGGATTGGAGGCCGCGTAGCCACCTTCGATATAATCCACTCCCAGACCGTTGAGGCACTTGGCGATGGCCAGCTTGTCCGCCAGAGAGAAACTGACGCCTTCGGCCTGCATCCCGTCGCGGAGGGTCGTGTCATAAATCGCAATCTTCGTCATGCTGACTCCTGATACCGTTTCATGCGGCTCCTCCGGCCGCCTGGCTGACATCCTGTTCGTTCAAATGCCGCGTGAACGCCCCATTGTATGGGCAAAGCAAGTCCTGTAAAGGCCAAACTGCCCAATGGACACGCGTGCCCACGTGTCACGCCGACTTGGCAGGAATCGGGACTTTCCTTTCGTGGCGGCCGAGCGTATAATCTGCGGCCTGTCGTGCCGAAGGGCGTGGCACGGCGCCGGAGAACTCGGGAACGAACGATGGGCTATTTTCGGGACAATGTGGAACGGGTCGGGGGCTACACGCCGGGGTTTCAGCCCAGGGCGACCGATGTGGTCAAGCTGAACACCAACGAGAATCCATATCCGCCTTCTCCGGAGGTGATGAAGGCTCTGGCGGGGATCGGGCCCGAGCAGCTTCGGCGCTATCCCGATCCGGCGGGAAACGCCTTCCGCGAGGTGGCCGCACGCATCCACGGGGTGACACCCGAGAACATCATGTGCTGCAACGGCGGCGACGACCTGCTGTCGATTGCGATTCGAGCCTTCTGCGAGGCCGGCCGGCCTCTGGCGTATCCGGTGCCCACGTACACACTCTATCCGGTTCTGGCCGCCCTGGAGGACTGCCCGACGATCGAGGTCCCGTTCGACGAGCAGTTCAATCTCCCGTCGGCCCTGGTCAGGAGCGGCGCGACGCTGACGATCGTGTGCAACCCCAACGCGCCGAGCGGGACCTGCGTGCCCGTCGAAGAGCTGGCCTCGCTGGCCGACGAACTGGCGGGCGTCCTGCTGATCGACGAGGCGTACGTGGACTTCGCCGACCGCGACTGCATCGAACTGGTGCGGGAGTTCGACAACGTGATCCTGCTGCGGTCGCTGAGCAAGGGCTATTCGCTGGCGGGCCTGCGTTTCGGGTACGCCATCGCCGACGCCGAACTCATCGCGGGTCTGATGAAGGTCAAGGACTCGTACAACGTCGATGCCGTCGCCATCGCGCTGGCCACGGCGGCGATTGAGGACCAGCCCTGCTTCAAGGCAAACGTCGCGAAGGTCCGTGCCGACCGCGCGGTCCTGACGGAGCAACTGCAAAGCTTGGGCTTGGGCGTCTTGGACAGCGCGACGAATTTCGTTCTGGCGACTGTGAAAACAGGTTCGGCGGCCTCGATCCAGGAGGAACTGGCCAGGCGGAACATCTACGTCCGCTATTTCGATGTCCCCGGACTGGACGACAAACTGCGCATCTCGGTCGGCACGAAAGAGCAGAACGACAAGCTACTGGCCGCCCTCAAGGAGATCGTGGGATAAGGCGACAGATGACGAATCAAAATGCAGGAAGCAAAGAGCAAGATTGTGGAATCCCGATGGTCATCGGGATCGCTTCCTCAATTTGGATCTTTGATTATTGATCTTTGCATTTTCGAGGCCGGCGGCCTCGGCAATTGGGGTGCTTATAATGGAACCACGGACCGCACAGATTCATCGCAAGACGAACGAGACGGACATCACGTGCCAGTTGAACCTCGACGGGGTGGGTCGGTATGAGATCGACACCGGCGTCGGGTTTCTCGACCACATGCTGACGCACGTCAGCAAGCACAGCCGGATCGACCTGACCGTCAAGGCCACCGGCGACCTGCACATCGACGCGCACCACACGGTCGAGGACGTCGGCATCTGCCTGGGCCAGTGCCTGCTGGAGGCGCTGAGCGAGAAGAAGGGCATCGCCCGTTACGGCCATAGTTCCGTTCCGATGGAAGATGCGCTGGCGAACATCGCACTGGACCTGTCGGGCCGGCCGTTCTGCGTTTACAGCGCGGAGTACCGCTGCGAGAAGATCGGCGATTTTGACGTCGAGTGCATCGAGGAGATGCTGCGGGCGTTCTCGAATGCAGGCAAGTTCAATCTGCACGTGAACGTCCCGTACGGCACGAACGGCCATCATATCGCCGAGGCAATTTTCAAAGGGCTGGGCCAGGCGCTGGCGGCGGCCGTGCGGATCGTCGGCACCGACGTCCCCAGTACGAAAGGGCAACTGTGATCGGGGAACCGACACCGGCGGAGTACCGGATCGGGATCGGCACGGACATCCACCGGCTCGTGCCGGACCGGCGGCTGATGCTCGGAGGGGTCTATATCCCGTATCCGGCGGGGCTGCTGGGCCACAGCGACGGCGACGTCGCGCTGCACGCGGTCACCGACGCCGTGCTCGGCGCCGCCGGACTGGGCGACATCGGCACGCTCTTTCCCGACACCGACGCTCAGTGGAAGAACGCCGACAGCAAGGAGTTCATCTACGCCGTCCGCGAACTGCTCGAAAAGAAGGGCTGGGAGGTCGTCAACGTGGACCTGACGATCCATACCGAGGCCCCGAAGCTCGGCCCGCTCAAGGGCCAGATCCGCCGGTGCATCGCCGGCCTGCTGGGCATCGATTTCAGCGCGACCAACGTCAAGGCCAAGACCAACGAGGGCCTCGGCGAGATTGGCGCCGGCGACGCCATGGCCGCCACCGCCATCGCCCTGCTCCGCAAGAAACCCCGACGAACGCTGTGATCGGTACGCAGAAACGAGGTGCCCCAATCGTCGCGGCACAAGCAACGGTTGACCCACCTCGATTCAGCTCTTAGAATACGCCCATGTCAACCCGGACGACGACACTCTCGGATGCGTTGCGTAGCCAGATCGGCGAGGCGCCAAGGCCCATGCACCGCGAATTCGTCGAGAGGCAGAGCGGCTTCGCCCGCCAGATCATGGGCGAGGGGGTCCGACTGATATGATGGCAGCCTGCGACAGAGAAATCGCTCTTGAGTTCAAACGGCGCGCTGACAAACTGGCGCCGATCCTTCAGTTCTACGTTTTTGGGTCCAGGGCCAGAGGGGATGCGACGGCCGGTTCGGATCTGGACGTCTTCCTCGTGATGGGCCACCTTGACGCGGGACTCCGTGAGAAGATTTCAGAGGTCGCCTGGGAGGTTGGGTTCGACAACGGTTTGGTGCTGTCCACCTTTGTCGTTACCGCCGAGCAACTGGAGCACGGCCCATTGGGGGTCAGCCCGATCGTTCGGCAGATCGAGAAGGAGGGTGTCCCACTGTGATTGACGCACGGCTCAGAGAACTCATCGCGATGAGAGTCCGGAATAGAGGAACCATTTCACGCTAAAGGATTTTATGGCGCCACAGCTTTACAATAGTCTGACGAGGCGAAAAGAAGAGTTTCAGCCGCTGGAAGAAGGTCGGGTGGGGATCTATGTCTGCGGTCCGACGGTGTACGGGCACGCGCATCTGGGGCACGCCAAGAGCTACGTCAGCTTCGACGTGCTGGTGCGATACCTTCGCTATCTCGGCTACAACGTCACGTACGTGCAGAACATCACCGACGTGGGGCACCTGACCGACGACGCCGACGAGGGCGAGGACAAGATCGCCAAGGCGGCGGCGAAGGAGCGGGTCCATCCGATGGCGCTGGCTGAGCTGTATACGCGCAGCTTCTTCGAGGACATGGACCGGCTCTGCTGCGTGCGGCCGGACATCAGCCCGCGCGCCAGCGGCCACGTGATCGAGCAGATCGAACTGGTCCGTACGCTCATCGAGAAGGGCCATGCCTACGAGGTCGGCGGCTCGGTCTACTTCGACGTCGCAAGCTTCAAGGGGTACGGCAAGCTGTCCGGGCGCAACATCGAGGAGATGATCGCCGGGGCGCGCATCGAGCCGTCGCCCGACAAGCGCAACCCCGTCGACTTCGCCCTGTGGAAGCGGGCCGAGCCCAACCACATCATGCAGTGGCCGAGCCCCTGGGGCGTGGGCTATCCCGGCTGGCACCTCGAATGCTCGGTGATGGCGATGAAGTACCTCGGCAGGACCATCGACATCCACGGCGGCGGACTGGAGAACCAGTTCCCCCACCACGAGTGCGAAATCGCCCAGTCCGAGGCCGCCAACGACGCCCCCTTCGTCCGCTTCTGGCTGCACAACAACATGGTGACGGTGGACGGGCAGAAGATGGGCAAGAGCCTGAACAACTTCATCACGCTCAAGCAAGCCTTCGCCGGCAACCACGAGCGGCTGACCAAGGCGTACGAGCCGCTGGCCATTCGCCAGCTCATCCTCCAGAGCCACTACCGCAGCCCGCTGGACTTCTCCGACGCCGCCCTGCACGCCGCCGACAGCGGCTACCAGAAGATCGCCGAGGCCGTCACCGGCCTGCGCAGGCAACTCAAGGCGGCGCCCGACGGTTCGATGGACACGGGCGTGGCCAGTCAACTCGATGCGCTGAAAGCGAAATTCGAGGAGGCCATGAACGACGACCTCAACACATCGGT
>JAAYBA010000543.1 GCA_012719085.1 Planctomycetota bacterium | reverse complement strand
TTTCCCGGCGCGGTGGTGCTTGTGGGCCGGCGGGATCGCGTGCTGTACTGCAAGGCGTTCGGGGCGGCGATGATCGAGCCGGCGCACGAGCCGATGCACAGGGACACGATCTTCGATCTGGCGTCGATGACCAAGCCGATTGCGACCGCGACGTCGATCCTGATCCTGGCCGACCGCGGGCAACTGAGCGTGGACGACCCCGTCGGCGCCTATCTGCCCGCCTTCGCCAGCGCCGGCAAGGAGGATGCGCGAATCCGGCATCTCCTGACGCACACGTCGGGCCTGCCGGCTTATACCACTGCCAAATCGCTGGCCGACGAACACGGCAGCCCATGTCCGGAGGCGGTGATCGAGAAGACCTGTCGCATGGAGGCGATGAATGTGCCGGGCGAGGAGTTTCGCTATAGCTGCCTGGGTTACATCGTGCTGGCCCGCATCGTGGAGACCGTCTCCGGCCGGGACCTCGCAGAATTCAGCAAAGAAAACATCTTCGAGCCGCTGGGCATGAATCGCACGGCCTTCAACCCGCCCGCATCCTGGCAGGACCGGATCGCCCCGACACAGATCGTTGATGGCACACCGTTGCGGGGCACGGTCCACGACCCGCTGGCCCAACTGATGGATGGCGTCAGCGGCAACGCGGGGCTCTTTTCCACAGCGTCTGATCTTTCGATCTTCTGTCGGATGCTCCTGAACGGCGGCATCTGGCGCGGCCAGCGAATCCTGAGTCCCGATGCCGTGCGGATGCTCACAACGGCGCAGTCCCACGGCCGCGCCTATGGCTTCGACGTCAACTCGGACTACGCATGGCTCAAAGGCCCGAACGCATCGGAGCGGGCCTTCTGCCACACCGGCTACACCGGCACCAGTATCGTGTGCGACCCGGCCGTCGATACGTACGTCGTCATCCTGACCAACCGCGCCCACCCGCACGACAAGGGCACTGTCCGTACGTTGCGCCTCCGGATCGCCGAGGCGGTCTTTCCGCCGTCTGAATCCGCTGTCACGCGTCATTGATCTTCGCCGAATCCGGCTGGATCAGGTTCTCGTTGCTGGCGACCGCATAAGTGCAGACCAGGTCGCCCGTGACGTTGTTCATCGTCTCGAACATGTCGAGAATCGGGTTGATCCCCAGTGCCAGCGCCACGATCACCGCCACCTGCTCGGCGTCCAGGCCCATGCTTTCGAGGATGATGAACAGCAGCATGAGGCTGCCGCCCGGCACGCCCCCGGCGCCGATGGACGACAGGACGGTGGTCATCACCAGCACCACCAGCGCGCCGAGCGTCAGCGGGACATCGAACAGGTTGGCCGCCAGGACCGCGAACATCGGCAGGTGAACGCAGACCCCGTCCATGTTGATCGTCGCACCCAGCGGCAGCGAGAAGCTGGCCAACTCGTTGGGGATTCTCAGTTCCTCTTCGGCGGTTTTGATCGAGACGGGCAGCGTTGCGGCGCTGCTGCGCGTGATGAAGGCCATAATCATCGGCTCTTTGATACGTCGCAGGACGCCGAGCGGATTCTGCCGTGTCACCACCCACAACAGCAGCGGATAGACCACGAAGACCATCGCCGCGATCCCGAAGACGACGCCCAGCGTCACGCGGACGTAAGGCCCGACGATGGACGGGCCGTAAAGGCCGAAGTTGACAATCGACAAGGCCAGCACGCCGATCGGCGAGTATTCGAGAATCCAATCGACCAGCTTGAACATCGCGTCCCGACAGGCTTCGAGCAGATCGACCAGGGCCTCCAGGCGCTTGACCCGAAGCGCGTCGCCTGCTTCGATCGATACGCGGATCGCCAGGCCGAACAGGATGGCGAAGACGATGATGGGAAGGAAATTGCCCGTCGCCAGTGCCTCGAATGGATTGCGGAACAGGTTCAGAAGGATCTGCGAGAGCGTCCCTTCCTCGGGGATGTCTTCGGCGATTTCGCGGACCTCGGTCGTCTTGCCGTCCGCCAGAAGCCGCCAGGCGTCCAGGTCGGCGCCGGCCCCCGGGTCCAGCACCAACGCCAGGGCCGTCCCCAGCACCGCCGCCAGCACGCTCGTCAGGAGGTACCAGCCGAGCGTCTTGAGTCCGATGTGCCCGAACTTGCGGATCGGCAGGCTCGAAGCGCCGACCACCAGCGAGAAGAAGATAATCGGCACGACGATCATCTTGAGCATATGGACGAAGACCTGGCCGAAAGGAGCGATGTAGCCAATGGCGGTCTGTGGGACGGTCGCGCCGGGCGAGCGTGACAGGGTCCAGAACAGAACGCCGATCAGCGAGCCGACGACAAACCCCGCCAGGATTCGCAGGACCAGAGACGTCCGAAAGTACAGCCGCAACAGCTTCTTCATTGGCGCGTTCGTCCTTTCCACGAGGCGGTGTTTCAAGTTTGATGTGTGAAGTGTGAAGCAGGATGCTTGGGGTGCTTCAAACTTGAAACTTCAAACGGCATCGTGCCAGGATTCTACAGCGGCCCGCAGGCCCCGACAACCCGCAAGGCGTCAGGCGGTTGACCTCGGCGGCGAATCGTGGTACAGGAGGCGTAGGTGTGCCCCGCACACCTTCCTTGCAGGTATGGCATGGCAATGGTGTGCGGTGCACACCCTACGGTCTTCAAACTTGAAAAGGGGCTTGTCATGGAACACACCACTCGAAGGGCCGTTCTCAAAGGGACACTCGCGGCGGGACTGTCTTTGGCGATGCCGTTTTCACGAGCACGGGGCGCCAACGACGCTGTCCGCGTCGGCGTCATCGGGCTTCGCGGCCAGGGGAGCAATCACATCAAGTGGTTCAGCGCGATCCCCGGCGTGCGCGTCGTGGCCATCTGCGACGCCGACCGGGCGATTCTCGACCGCGAAGCCAAGAAGT
>JAAYBA010000542.1 GCA_012719085.1 Planctomycetota bacterium | reverse complement strand
GCCTGTTCATCCTTGGCACGATGGGCGAGGCCCCGAGCCTGAGCCACCGGCTGCGGCACGAGCTGGTCGATCGGGTCTGCGCTCTGGTCAACCGCCGTGTCCCGGTCCTGGTGGGCATCATCGACACTTCGTTCGTCGAGGCGCTGGGCCTGGCGCACAAGGCCGCCGCCGCCGGCGCCGATGGGCTCGTTCTTCCCGCGCCGCATTACTACCCGGCCGGCCAGCCGGAACTGCTCGAATTCCTCCGTCACCTCGTCCCGCAACTGCCGCTGCCGGCGTTTCTCTACAACCTCCCGAATCGGCCCAAGCCGATGTTCGATCCGGAGACGGTTCAGATCGCGGCGTCCGAAATGCCCGGCATCGTCGGCCTCAAAGACAGCTCGGCGAATATGACGTACTTCCGCCACCTCCAGTTCCTCATGGCGGATCGGGCGGACTTCGCACTGCTGATGGGTCCGGAGATGCTGCTGGCAGAGACGGTCCTGATGGGTGGGCACGGCGGGATCTGTGGCGGGGCCAATCTGCTGCCGCGTCTGTACGTCGATCTGTACGAGGCGGCCTTCGCCGGTGACATGCCCCGCGTCCAGACGCTGCATCGCAAAGTGACGGAGCTGGCCCGAACGATCTACCGAGTCGGCCGATTCGAATCGAGCTTCCTCAAGGGCCTCAAGTGCGCCTTGTCGTGCCTGGGGATCTGCAGCGACTTCATGGCCGAACCGCTGCACCGCTTCCGAGGGCCGGAGCGGCAGATCGTGCAGAAGTACATCGAAGAGTTGGGCATCACCGTGTGAAGTCTGAAGTTCCTTTCCACTTCACACTTCACACTTCACACTTCAATGCTGTTTTCGTAGAGGGACTATGGTTGGAAACCTCGGGGCCTTCGACATCGCGATCCTGGCGGCGTACGGCGTCGTGGTAGTTGCCCTGGGACTCTACTACCAGCGCAAGTGCCGCACGGCGCAGCAGTTCATGGTGGCCGACCGCACGATTCCCGCCTGGGCGGCCGGGCTGGCGGTCATGAGCGCCTACACCAGCAGCATCTCGTACATCGCCACGCCCGGAAAGGCCTTTGACTCGGACTGGCACGTGTTCATCTTCTCGCTGTGCATCATCCCCGTCGCCTGGCTGGTGTGCCGGTATGCCGTGCCATATTACCGCAAGATGCAACTGGTCTCCGTTTACGCCTTTCTGGAGGAGCGGCTCGGCGCCTGGGGCCGGGTGTATGCGGCTCTGTCCTTCGTGCTCCTGATGGTCGGCCGCATGGCGGTCATCCTCTACCTTGTCAGCGTGCTGCTGCACTCGTTTGTTCCGTGGAACATTGCGATCATTATCATCGTCATCGGCGCGATCACGATCGTCTACACGCTGCTGGGCGGCATGGAAGCGGTCATCTGGACCGATGTGATGCAGTCGATTGTGATGATTGTCGGCATCGTCTTTTGCGCGGTGAGTCTGTCGCGTGACATCTTCGCCGGCCCCGAACCGCTGGTCCAGGCGGCTTTCGACGCCGACAAGTTCAGCCTGGGCAGTCGGGCGTTCTCGTTCTCGTCGCGCACGGTCTGGGTGATGATCGTCTACGGGATCACGGAAAACCTGCGCAATCTGCTGGCCGATCAGAACTACGTGCAGAAGTACTCGGCGGTGCCGACCGAACGCCAGGCCAAACGCTCGGTGTGGATCGCCATGCTGATCTACATTCCGCTGACGGCGATCTTCCTGTACATCGGCACGGCCTTGTTCGCGTTCTACTCGGGCCGGGAGGGCGAACTGATCGCGCAGGGCATCGACAAGGGTGACAAGGTCTTCCCGTACTTCATCGCGACGCAGTTGCCGGCCGGGCTCAAGGGGTTGATCCTGGCGGCGATCGTCGCGGCGGCGATGAGCACGGTGGACTCGGCGCTGAACTGCTCGGCCACCGTCCTGCTGCTGGACTTCTACAAACGCTTCATCCGTCGTCAGGTCGGCGAACGCGGCAGCCTGTTGTTCCTGCGCCTGATGACGGTGCTGTGGGGTGTGCTGGGCACGGCCTTCGCACTGTTGATGATCCGAGCGCAAAACGCGCTGGACACGTGGTGGCAGATCTCCGGCATCTTCGGAGGCGGCATCCTCGGTCTGTTCCTGTTGGGCCTGCTGCGCGTCCGTCTTACGCTCTGGCAAGGTCTCGTCGCTGTCGGCGTCAGCGTCGCGGTCATCACCTGGGGCACCTTCGCCCGTCCCGGCGCGCCGGGACCCGACTGGCCGGCTTGGGCCCAAGCCACTTTCGAGCCGATCCTCGTCGGCGCCGTCGGCACCGCCGCCCTCCTGGCTGTTGCCCTGATCTTCCACCTCCTGAACAGCCGCAAGAGTTGACCATCCTGCCCATCAGGCAAAGCAAAAGGCCGAGCCCTCCGACTCGGCCTTGGGTGTGCGATGCTGCTCGGGGTCAATCCTCCAGGGGGACGACTGTGGTTTGGCCCGTGGTCAGTTCGGCGGCGACGGTGCCTTTGTGGACCGGCATTTCGACGGTGTTTCGGGCGGTGTTGTAGGGGCGTATCTCGTAGTCGAGGCGGTAACGCCCGGCGGGCAGGTGAAGCCTTGAGAAGG
>JAAYBA010000541.1 GCA_012719085.1 Planctomycetota bacterium | reverse complement strand
CGGTGGGGACGTCGGGGGGCATTCCGCCGCCGCAGGAGAGGATGATCCGTCGTCGGTCGTCCACAGGTTCGAGGGCGGCCTTTACGCCGGCCGCGACTTCTTCCGGCGTGCCCTGGGCCAGTACATCGCGGGGCGGGATGTTGCCCAGAAGCGTCACCGTATCGCCGGCCCGCTGACGCATCTCGCCCAAGGAATGCTCGAAGGCGAAGTTGAACAGATTGACGCCGATCTCGGCCAGGTACGGCGCACAGACCAGACCCTGGGCGTCATTGTGGAAGAACCGCACGGGCACATCGAGACAGCCGAAGACCTTCTTTAGATAAGGCAGCGCTGATTGCTGAAAATCCGCGTCGCCGAGGAACCCGACGATGTCGTCGAGGACGAAGACGCCTTCGATGGACGGGAAGCAGTCCTTCTGAAGTCGCAGCCAATCGACCGAGAAATCGGCAATCAGCGTCAGCAGCTTCTGGATCGGCTCCGGGTCCGTGCGCATCGCCATGAGGAACTCGGTCGTGCCCATCAGGAAGGTCGCGATATTCAGCGGCCCGCGCGCGACGGCAAACCGAATGTGATGGCCCGCCTCCTCGATCTGTGGCTGCAGGAGCTTGAGCCGTCGCAACACAAATGGCAGCAGGCCATCGGTCTTTGCGTCGGGCTTCTCGATGCTCGCAATATCATCGAGGGAGCGGATGATCTTATCCGCATAGGGCAGCGCGTTCTCTTCCCAGCGGCACTTTGTCCCGAACGCCGACGGCTCGGTGCACATGCCGTATTCCGACCAGAAGCCGGGAAGGAACAGGACGTCGGGAAAAGTCCGGATGGCCTTGAGATTGGCGTCGAGCCACACCCGATCGCTGCTGTAATAGTCCAGAACGGTCTGTCCCGCCCAGCCGGGCAGCCACGGACTGTCGATAATGAAGCCGACCGGAAGCGGATCGACCACGCCACCGGCAAGGACCGCCAACAATCTCTCCCACTGCTCGTTCGTCATCGTCTCACGTGTCCCAAGGAAGCCTCAGAATCGTTTGACCTCGACCTCCGCCCCGGCCCGCTCGGCCGAGACGTAGGCGCTGTAGGTCGTCGCAATGCAGTCGGCCGCCAGAGAACTGTCGCTTTCGACCGGCTCGCCATAGGCGGCGGTGCGGTAGAACGCCTCGATCTCCTGCGGGTAGCCCGTGAACCAGTCCTCGTCGGGCGAGGGGCTCGACCAGCCCTGCTTGGTACCGATCTTCTCGACGACGTAGATGTCCTTAAAATTCGCCTCGGCTGGGTTATAGGCCTGCATCGCGGTGTTCGGATTGATGTTGCAGACCGCCCGGTGGTTATTGGCCGCGACCTCCAGCCAGTTGTGGATGCCGCCGAGGATGATGTCCGACGCGAAGATGGTCGCGAGCGTATCGTCCTCGAACACCACGTGCATCACGGAGAAATCGTCGATATCGAAGTAATCACAGCGGATGTGCCCCTCGTCGCGGAAGTTCGGCAGGCGGGTCAGTGCGTGGGTGCGCGCGGTGACGGACTTGGGCCGAATCGGCTTGCCGTCGCGCGCCTTGCCCTCAACGCGTTTGAGGTAGAGCGCCGCGGTCAGCGGGTGACAGCCCTTGCCGATCATCACGCCACCGCCAGAGTACTTCCAATAGGCGTAGGTTCGAGCGTGCGAGCCGGAATGGGCCTCTTCGCCGTGAATCCACAGGATCTGGGCACCGGTCTTTTCGATGATCTCCCGCTCCTTCTGGATCGAGGGGGCATAGACCCAGTTCTCCGCGTAGAGAATCCTCCCCTTGCTCCTGGCCTCGGCCTTGAGCATGCGTTCGACGCTGGCCAGCGCGCTCTTCTTGGCGGCCGTCTTGGAGAAGGCCTCGCCGTTGAAATCCTCCGAGCCATCGCCGAAAAAACCGGTCAGCGGTTTTTCCACGATCACGAACTTGTCGCGCTGGAGCGCCGCAATCGCAACGGGCTCATGCGCCGAGGCGGTCGTACAGCAATGAACGACATCCACGTCGTCCAGAAGCGCTTCGAGGCTGTCATAGGCGGCGATCCCACGCTGCTTGGCATAGGCTTCGGCGCCGTTGAGCGCGTAAACCCCTTTGACCTCGACGTTGGTTCCGTAGACTTTTCGGATCGCCTCGAAATGAAACGAGGCCGAGAACCCGGCGCCGACGATTCCCGCGCGAACGGTCTTTTTGTTCATGCAACTCTCCTTTTCATGGGCGCCGTGTTCATTCGTGACCAATCGTCAGCGGTTGGCAGACGCCGCGTACTCGGCAAACAACGTCGCAACCCCGGCCTCCCTGGCATCGCCATCATGGACAACGACACGATAACGCAGCGTCAAGGGCTGGCCCTTGGGGATCTCGGTATACTCGCCTTCGGGCCAGTACATCGGCGTGGGCGAGAAGAATCCATAGTCCCGCGTGAACCAGGGGGATGGATACCAACGATTGGTCGGGTTCTGGAAGATGGCCAGGCCTTCGGCGATCCCTTCGCGAGTGCCGCTGTAGTCGCACCAGGGCGAGGCGACGCCGAATGTGCCCTTCTCGCCCAAGTCACCCTGGGCGTTGACCAGGGTCCCGCTGGAGTCAACGCTCAACTCCGGCACCATGCGGGCGGCAAAGAGCGAATGGTTCGTCCTGCCGATCCGAATATCGGTCAGCGGATCGAGCGTGATCTCGAAATCGATGAACCGCAGGTCCGGCCTCGGCGCCGAGACCGTGATCGTGCGACGGTCGCGAATGACCGGCTCGGCGCCGGGCCGGCGCCAGAGGCATTCATCCACAAACGCAGCAGACGGCCCCTCGGCAGCGATAATCTTCGGGCCCTGCGAGACGATCTGGCCGCGCTCGTTCGCGTCCTGCCAGTAGTTGCCGCCGTTGACCTGATCGCACCCGAAGAACAGCGAGTGATGGTGCGGCCACGGCCACGAGGTCTCGGTCGTTACCGATGCGCCCGAGGTCGGGCCGTTGACCGGCCAGAAGTATGGGTACTTCTGCAGCGAGCCGTACTTGTAGCACGTGAAGCGCTTGCCGTCCACGTCCACAACGACGCGCATGCGGTCCGCTTCGAGCCGGGCGGTGACTTGCGGAGCCTTCGCTCCGTCAGCGGCCAGAGGCGCCACCATGACGGCAAGTAAACATGCGGCCACCAGGACTCCGCGCAATCGATTCATACCGTTCTCCCGTTCCATTGAGTGGCAATGCAATCCACTGATTACAGGCGCCAGGGGCTGCGCTGCGTGCGAGCCCTCATGCGATTCGCCTCGTCATCGTTCGCAAACCGCTCGGTCGCAGGGTCCCATCGCAGCTTGCGCCCCAGCCGCATCGCGATGTCCCCGAGCAGGCAGACCGCACATGAGCGGTGCGCCACCTCGACCGGAGCGATCGTCTCGGCCCGCGATCTGACGCACTCGTAGAAATTGGCCTTATGATGGTTGCTCACGTAGAGCTTCGTCTCCTCCGGTCCGATGGTCTCTTCCAGCAGAGACTTGGGGTTCGCATCGATGAACCCTCGCCGGACGTAGACCCAGCCGTCGCTGCCCTCGAAGACCACGCCCTGCTGGTTCTCCTCGTTGTCGGCGCAGATGACCTTGACCCCGTTGGCGTAGGTGTACTCGATGTGGAACCGCCCATGCACGTCCCACAGGCCGTCTGTGGGGAACTCGGCCCGGCCTTCGATCTCGACCGGCCCGGTGTGCTCGGTGCCCATGCCCCACTGGGCGATGTCGTTGTGGTGGCTGCCCCATCCGGTGATCATGCCGGCGCTGTAGTCGCTGATGCGTAGCCAACCCGGTCGGTCGCTGATCTTCTCGGGATGGACGCGCTTCTCTGTGTACGGCGCCCACGGGGCCGGCCCGAGCCACATGTCGTAATCGAGCCACTCGGGCACGGGCATGACCGGCTGCGGACCGCAACCGGGGTCGATTCCGAAACCGACCTGGATCGTATGCAGCTTCCCGACCCGGCCGTTGCGGACCAGCTCGCACGCCTTGCGGAATCGGGTGTCAGACCGTTGCTGACTTCCGATCTGGAAGATGCGCCCGCAGCGCTGGACGGTATCGCTCACCACGCGTCCCTCCTCAAGTGTCAGAGACAGGGGTTTTTGCAGGAAGATGTCCTTCCCGGCCCGGGCCGCCTCGATCGCGGGGATGGCGTGCCAGTGGTCCGGCGTGGCAATCTGCACCGCGTCGATGTCGTCGCGGGCCAGCAGTTCGCGAAAGTCTGCGTAGGCGGCACAGCCCTGCTGCTGGTATCGGGCTTCGACGAGCTTTCTGGCATTCTCGGCGCGGTGGGAATCCACGTCGCAAACCGCCACGACCTGGATTCCGGCGATCCCGAGGGCCTCCCGCATGTCGTCGGTGCCCATGCGTCCGACGCCAATGCAACCGACCGCAATCCGCTCGCTCGGAGCCAGGGCACCGAAGACACGGCTCGGGACGATCGTCGGCATCGCCAGACCGGCCCCGAAAACGGCCGAACGGCGGAGAAAACCTCGCCTCGACAGACTCTGGCGGCTGTGCGGAGCATGGTCTTGGGCGTGTTCAGGCAGTTCATTCTTCATGATAAGCTCCTCGAAATGGGCCGAGCCGCATCGGGAAAATGACGCCCGACCTTACCATGAGGCGGCCTCCCTGTCAACGCCCCCTTGTGGGACGTGCGTCCTCGCACCTCACCCCATGACAATACCGTTTTTCCCCTGAATCTCTGTGGGCGTTTGTGGTATGATACCGGCTGTTCGCGTCGGGCCATGCCCTGCTCGAATCGGTGGAGACGTCACATTCTTTGGAGAAGATATCGATGGAACCTACTCGCAGCAGAAGAGAATTCCTCCAAATCGCATCGATGGGAGCAGCCGCCTCGCTGACCGGCTTGGGCTGTTCCCAAGCCGGTGTCGCCCGAGCCCAGGACCGCACTGGCAGAAAGCCCAGGTTCCAGTTGGGTATGGCCTCGTATACGCTTCGCAAATTCGACCTGGACCAGGCCCTGAAGATGACCCGGCGAGTCGGCCTGACGCACATCGCGCTGAAGGACTTTCATCTGGCGATGGACAGCAGCCCCGAACAGATCCGGGAGGTCGCCACGAAGGCCAAAGACGCGGGTCTTACGCTCTATGGCTGCGGCGTGGTCTACATGCGGAACGAGGCCCAGGTCCACCAGGCGTTCGACTATGCGAAGACCGCCGGCATGAAGACCATCATCGGCGTGCCCAACTACGACCTGCTGCCGCTGGTGAACCAGAAGATCAAGGAATACGATATCAAGGTCGCCATCCACAACCACGGGCCGGGCGACAAGGTGTATCCGCTGCCTTCGACAGCCTATGAGAAGGTCAGAGACCTCGACAAGCGGATCGGCCTGTGCAATGACATCGGCCATACCATGCGTTCGGGCGTGGACCCGTCGGAGTCTGTCCGCAGATACGCAGATCGGCTGCTGGACGTTCATATCAAGGACGTCACGGCGGCCGAGGCCAAAGGGAGCACTTGCGAAATCGGTCGCGGCGTGATCGACATCCCGAAGTTCATCCGAACGCTGGTCGAGATCGACTACGCCGGGATCGTCTCATTTGAATACGAGAAGGATGAAAACGATCCGATGCCGGGTCTGGCCGAGTCGGTGGGGTACGTTCGCGGAGTCATCGCCTCGATCTGACGGCGCGCGAATGCAGACGCTCCGACCTCGGACGCGATGGGATCACAGGAGGTGACCCTTCATGCCATACAACATACGGATCGTCAGCACGTATCCGCCGCGTCGATGTGGGATCGGCACCTTCTCGCGCGATCTGGCGACGGCGCTGGCGCATTTCACAGCCGAGGTCGGCCACATCCGCATCGCTGCCATCGACAATGGGCATGGCCCCTACGACATCCCCGTCGATCTGGTCATCGACCAATACAACCCCAAATCGTGGCACGACACCATCGTTCACATCGTTACGCGAGCGGCCGAGGCCCGCAACCCGACCGTGGTGGTCCTGCAACATGAATTCGGACTGGATCCGGACGCCGGCGGCAACGACGGACAGGGCACCAATTTTGTCGAGATGGCCAAGGCCTTTCGCGATCGGGGGCTCGATACGCTGGTCTACCTGCACACCGTCCTCGACGAGCCGGACGCCCGTCAGCGACAGACCATTCAGGACCTGGCCAGATACAGCGACGGCCTGATCGTGACCACCGAAAGCGCGATCCAGATCCTCGAATCCGAGACCTATGGCATCCCCCACATCAAGCTCAAGCACATCGATCACGGCATTCGCATGCAGAACCCCTCGCAGTTCAATCGCTTGTCAATCAAGCAGGAATATGGACTGGAGGACCGCTTTCTGATCACCACGCTGGGACTGCTCTCGCCGGACAAGGGCGTGCAGTACGGAATCCGCGCCTATGGCCGGTTCCTTCAGGAATCATGCACCGATGCGCAGCGAAGGCAGATGGTCTACCTCATCGCGGGCCAGTCGCATCCGGAGTTCGTCAAGGCCGAAGGCGGCGAGCCACACCGCCAGTTCATGGCGACGATCGAGCAGGCCCTGGACGAGGCGAAGGTCACGTGGTGCCGGACCAGAGAGCTGAGCACCGCCGGCTTTGCGGACTGCGATGTCATCTTTCTCGACACCTTCCTCGACGAGAACACGCTGCTGAAGCTCTACGGCGCCACAAACGTGATGCTGCTTCCCTACCTGAACATGCAGCAGATCTCCAGCGGCATCCTGGCCGATACGCTGGGTTCGGGCCGCATCGCGGTGACGACCAAGTTCCGTTACGCCAGGGAGTTGATCCACTCGAACCGAAAGTGTCCGGAGGGTCTGATCATCGGCCGATACGCGCGAGGTATTCTCGTCGATCCGGGTGAACCGGCTGTCGAACAGATCGCCCAGGCCCTTGACTATCTCGTCTTCGGCGAGCACAAGCGATTCATGATGGAACGACAGGCCCATCAGAGAGGCTATCAGATGCGATGGAACAACAGCGCCTGGGCGATGCTGCAATACATCGATTTTATCAAGGACCAGAAGGAGATCGTCACCGGTCGAGGCCTCAAGTTCACCCGCGAGAAGCCGTCAAAGCTGGACGTGCACAAGTACCGACGCATCCACGTGACGACCACCGTCGACGCCATCACACAGGAACTCAAGACCAACAAGCCATCGTAATGCAAGAGCCATCCCCAAGCTTCGCTTGAGGCTGAAGGTATAAAGAGACGCAATTCTTTCGTAGAGTTACGGTACGTTTGTTGGACAGAACCGTGTAACCCTAATCGAAAGGAATTGCGTCATGGTCAACCATTATATTGGAGCGGACGTG
>JAAYBA010000540.1 GCA_012719085.1 Planctomycetota bacterium | reverse complement strand
GCGGGGGACACGGCGGCCGCGTCGGGTTTTGGGGCCGGTGCCGGTTCACTGCCCGACGTCGGGGACGCAACAGCCGCCACCGGAGCCACCGCCTCGCGGCCCGGCACGTCTGCTGTTGCAGAGTCCGGACCGTGCCAGTTCACCACGGGCAGCCCGTTCTTGTCCTCGAACGATCCGGCCAGGATCATGATGATATCGACAAGCTGGCCGATGCCGAACAGCCCGCCGGTGAACAGCCAGAGAACGCCCGTGCCGATCTTGCCCACGTAGAACCGCTGAAGGCCGAACAGCGGAGGTAGTGGGACAAACCAAACCAAGGCAAGAATCAGGGCCCAGAATCGCTTGGCCGGCGAGACCGCACCGCTCGGCGCCGTGCCAGCGCAGGAGCGGTGCCGCAGAGGCTCACTCCCACCATCCGGCACAGTGACGTCGCGCGCACCGAACACGCGAGGCGGCGTAAACAGCAGCACGAGAAACAAGATACTCGGAAAGATGATGGGGAACAGAAACACCCCAAACGGCGGGCCGCTATGCGTAGTCCCCAGCAGAATCGAGTAGGTGACCACGGTCTGCACGCAGGCGGTCAGCAGCAGCGGGCGAACGAGATACCGATACCAGCCGGTGAACGTGCCGCGAAACATCATGATGAAGCACAGCACCGAGAAGATGAACGCATCGACGCCGAAGGCGATGGCGAATCCGAAGTCGTTTCTGTGCAGACTGGTTCCGCCCAGGATGCAGAGGAACAGACCGAGCCCGATGCTGGCTACCCAGGCACACATCCACAGCGGTCGGGCATACGTCGGGAGAGGACGAGCATAGATGCCCGAGCGGCTCTGCCGCTCTGCGTTCTTCGCTGCCTGCGCTCCGAAGACCTCGGCAAGCGGTTGGCCGCAGGGGCTCATGGTCTGCACCACCAGAGCGGTCCCGGCCAGCGCGCAGGCGACAACGACCGGAGGCATGCCGAACATGTTGCCGCCGACATAGCCAAGGAACCCGGCCCACAACGCCGGGCCCAACGCCACACGCACTTTGCGTTGCGAATCGCTCAAACCCCACCAGTCCACCAGCAACATGGGCAGAGCCATCGCCATCGCCCCCCCGAAACGGAGCCCTCCGACGAAAGGCAGCCATCCGAGGAAGGGGAAGCCCCGAAATGCCCCCCCACCGTGCCCACCCATACCGCCGAAAATACCCGCCACCATCGCCGCGGCCAGAACCGAGGCGAAGCCCGCGCCGAAACAGGTGGCGGCCTTGCCCAGCCATCGCGAATCGGCGTCGAGGCCGGGCCACCATTGCCGGCGAGAATAGAGAACGATTTTCGACGCCAGGCCGATCATCACGAAGACCATAGCCGCAGGACCGAAGCCATGACCGCTGAAGATGCCCGCCCCAATGGCGATGGCCAACATGGTCATCAGGGCCAGGGTGCGCCGCTGTCCAGGGCCCATCGGATCGGCCACCGCAACGGGACGCGACCCGCTCTGCTGGGCCCGTTCCTTGGCGACCTTGAGCTTCTCGGCCATCTGCCCACTGAAGACCTCGACCTTCTTGGCGATCAGCTCGGCCTTCTTGCCGATC
>JAAYBA010000539.1 GCA_012719085.1 Planctomycetota bacterium | reverse complement strand
GCCGCGCCATTAAACCCAAATCCGCCCCCCCGTCAAGCGAATTCGCCCGCCAAGGCTGTGAACCCGACGCGGACACCGTCTGGAACTGAGGATAACGTGGCGGATGGCGGCCCGGAACTCATTGGCGACCCTCATGAACCCATTGCCGGAGCAGGCCCATCCCGTCAGCATCGCGGGCCGCCAGATAGGCGAGGAATTCGTGAAATGACCGTCTATCTTCGTAGTGCGGTATGCCGTAGTGCGGTATGCCGGGCAGGCGATGGGGATGGCCGGGCAGATCGTAATCCTGGAGCCTAATTCCCGACGCTTTGGCCCTTCGGATCAGCCAATCCTCCAACCTTGGACAGACAACGATGAGCCTGCATTCCGCGTTACCCCGGCGGACGAGCAGACGGAGCCCTCCGTCCGCCTGCACCTCGTCATCTCTGAAAGCGTGCCGGTGTCAAGGGCTTGGATTGGGAATTTCGATTCTCATGTTCTTTCTCCTGATCCGACGAACTCCCGTTGTCTCTGCGGTTGGTCCGAGTCATCTCTACGCCGTCCAGGCGGCATGAGTGTATCCAGGGGCGGTGTCGCATTCATTTCGCGAGCCTCAGAGGGCTCATGACAAGGTCGCGCTTACCGCCCCGTGGACGAGACCGACTTCACTCCGGGATCGCGATACGGTTCATTCCGGCTGAGCACCCAATAGGTCGCCTCCGCCAAATGGCGGGCCACGGCGCCGACCGCCGTGGCGTGGCCCCGACGGGAACGGACCCGCTGGTACAGTTGGCTGACGTGGCGATCGGGAAAGCGTTTGTGGTTGACCGCCACCGAGTTGGCCGCCTCGGCATAGGCCCACTTGAGATAGTGGTTCACATCCGGCCGCGTCCGCCCGTATCGGGTTTTGCCGCCACTGGCATGAATGCGCGGCACCGTCCCGGCAGGTGACAACCCCGAAGAACGACGCGCCGGCGCAACACGCGATAACCGGGAGCAAGACGCCACCGGCGGCTTGGTCAGGCGGCGCCGATACCGGTGAAGAGGTGGCGGGTGGCTTTGGTGCTCTCCTTGAACGCCTCCAGCGGGGTCATGGTGTTGGGCGAGCCGGTCTCGATCGCCTGTTCGAGGACAACGTGCGGGCGGACGGACGCCTGGCGCAGCATCTCCGCCAGGGCGCGATAGTCGATGTCGCCGGGGCCGAAGGCCTCGGTCCAGACGTCACCCTGTGACTGGCGCAGGTGCAGCTCGCTGATGCGTCTGCCGTAGAGCTTGACGACGTCGAACAGGGCAACCTGCGAGTTGCCGGCGCCGCGATAGACCCAATGGGCGTCGAGGCAGAGCGTCACGTTCGTCGGGTCGGTGCCGAGCATCATGTGGTGGAACTCGCGTGCGGCCTGCCGCAGTTCCATGTCGTGGTTGTGGTAGGCCAAGGTCAGCCCCAGCTTCTTCAATTCGGTCCCGAGCCGGTTCAGTGCGGCGGCCTGGACCTTGAGTTGCTCGTCGTTCTTGTCCTGTGCGCCGCCCCAGGCGAGCGGATTGGGATTGGTCACGACGATGCGGGCCCCGGCTTCCTTGGCGATGGGGGCGACAGCAAGAATCTGTCGAATGCTCTCGTCGGCCCGGTCCGCTTCATGCAGGGTGCTGTTGACATAGAATGACCGCATCTCCAACCCGTGCTTCTTCTGCAGCGGCGCCAAACGCTCGACCTGCGCGACGTCGGCGAACGACGGCTCAAATCCGTCCAGCCCGCTGGCGGCCACCTCGGCCAGACCCTCGTCGAGCGACCGGTCGAAGTTGCGCCCCTGTCGCTGATAGAAGACCGACCAGGAGTAGGCGTTACAGGCCACGTGTAATGTCTCGCTCTGCGCCGCCGCCGACCGGACCAAGGCCGGTGACAGCACCGCCGCCCCGGCCGCCCCAATCACATCGCCCAGAAATATCCGCCGCGTCGTCATTCGCTCTGCCATGATGCCAACCTCCTTCTTCCAAGCCGAGCCTTACAGCCACCTCACACATGTCGAGTATGGAACCGACACCGAGTATGAGGCCTTCTTCAAACGAATGCAAGATGGTAGGCTTGTCTGGCATGATCGACACCACGGCAAAGGAGAACGGCATATGCGGCATAGGACAATCCGAGGGCGAGTACTTGTTGAGGTGCTATCTCTTGGTGGGTGGTTCAGCGGTCTTCACGCCGAACCGATGCCGGTCGCCATCGGCCCCCATCCTGCGCACGCCTGCGTGTGCTGGGCTATCAGAGAAGCGACTGCGTCTATCTGTGGCTATCTGACAAGGATGCGACACGGTGGAACCTCGTCGTCGCCGGCCAGCGACCACAGGAGATTGCCGCCGCAACGCTCGAAGTCGAAGGTCTGGCGCCGGGCGAGTACATCGTCCAATGGTGGGATACACACCAAGGCGTCTGCTTTGAAACACAGCGCGTTCGCTGTGAGCGGAATCCGTTGAGCGTCTCGGTGCCGGTGCTACACAGCGACATCGTCTGCAAGATCGTACGCCGTTGATTCAGACAGCGTCGGCCAGGTCCTTTTCCAACTCCGTCAAGATCGTTCGGAGACATTGGTCGAAGCCCGCGACCAGCCCCTCCGGATCGGCCGTCCTGATGTCGCAGGCAGCCCGATACGATTTGGCGAAGACAATCTCCGGATCGATCCCGCTCTCCGTACGCAGCAGGAAGAACCGTATTTCGATCACGGCCTTGGGCGCGGCCTTGTCGCGAAAGTCGCCGTAAAGGGCAGTGATATTGGCTTCGATGCGATGCGTAGGATCGGCGCCGCTCGTGGAACTCAGAACCTGGGCGAACAGCCCGGATCCCGCCAGCCAGTCGCGCGTCTTCTCCGTGACCATCATGGTCGGGGCAATGAGAAACTCGTTGTAGGAATCCGATTCGTAGCGATGCTCGTCGAGTCGGTAGACCAGTCCCCTGCCGGCATACGCCGCATCGATAGTGAACCGGGGCACCGCCAGTATCGCCTTGCCTTCACGGGCGGCCGGCGCGGCTTGCCTCGACGCTTCGAGCATGAAGAAGCGTCGATTCGCCGACGTCGGTCCGGAACAGCCCGTCGGGACAAGCGAGCAGATTGCCGCAACCAGATACAGGGCCCCTCGGGTCCATGTGCACGTCATTTGTACGCCTCCGATTCACGTGGGGGTTTGCTGAAGAACAGTTCCGAAGGGCGGGCCCTGAGACTCTCGGTAAGGTCCCGCAAATTGTCGGAAATCTCGCGGAAATTTCCGATGATGACCTCGATTTCCGGCTTCTCGGTCGCGACAAGCCGGTCGATGCTCGCCAGGGCCCTGTTGAGTCGAGCGAGGGCTTCGGGCAGGTTGGTTCCGCCTGCAATCCCCTCGGGCGCCGCCAGCAGACGCCGAAGACTGTCGTTCGTGTCCCGGACCTCCGCGATCAGACGCTTGGCCTCGCCACTCAGCGCCGGAACGTTGGCGTCGGCAACAGTCTGATCCAGCGAGGCCAGCAGGCGCCGCGTCGCATCGCTGATGCCCGCCGTATCGATCGATTGGACCTTCTGCCGCGTTTCCGCCAACAGGCTCGTGGCTTCCGTACTGATCTGCGCCAGATTCACATCGCCTACCGCTTTCTCGGCGGCCGCCAGCGTCCGTTCGAACGAATCCACCAGCCCTTCGAAGTCGATCTCCTCCAGCCGGGTGAAGATCTTCTCGAGCGAGTCCTTCAGCGTCGTGATCTCGCTGGGGGCCGACGGCATGTAGGTATACACCGGCGTCCACGGCACTTCGAGGACCGGGAAGCGATTCGGATCAAGATAGTCGGCCTCAAGGTAGCCCTGGCCGGTCAGAATATTCGAGTTGACGCGGACGCGCAGGCCGCGAGCAATCATCTGTTGGAGCATAGCGCCGGCCTTCTCGACGCCGAGTTCGGGCATCGTCTCTCGCGGTACCACGTAGACGACACGAACGATGGGCTCGAAGGCGGACAGTCGTCCGCTGGCCGGCGGCATCGCATACACGCTACCGGCAAACGTAATGGTCTCGACCTGGCCGATCCGCACACCGCGAAACTCGACCGGTGATCCGACAGCCAGCCCGGTGATGGACTCGTCGAAATAGGTCTCGAATCTCAGTTTGTCCTTCGCGAACAGGCCGGAACCGAACAGGACCACGGCCGCCAGCAACAAGGCCGTTGCAAGAATCACGAAGACGCCGATCTTGAAGTAGCTCGGTTTTCTTCCCATCAGGCCAATCCGTCCCAAGCTCTCTGTTGACCAGTTCCAAGCATATCTACCTCCTGAGTTACGCTAATGCCGCCTGCCGGTGAAAGAACTGCCGCACCCAGGGATCGTCGCTGCGATCGCGAAGCTCCTCAGGCGCGCCGCGAGCGATGATGGTCCGCCGTTCCTTGTCGAGCATGATCACGCGGTCGGCCACCGCGAAGATGCTCGCCAGCTCATGCGTCACGATGACGAACGTGATCTTCAGCGTCTGTGACAGCTCGACGATCAAGTCGTCGAGTTGTGCCGCGGTGATCGGGTCCAGTCCGGCCGAAGGTTCGTCCAGGAACAGGATTTTCGGGTCCAGAGCCAGCGCCCGCGCGATGGCCGCCCTCTTGCGCATGCCGCCACTGAGTTCGGAGGGCATTCGGTCGCCCGCGTCCTGGAGCCCAACCACCTTCATCTTCATCCGCGCAATGGTCTGCATGGCCTGTCGCGGCAGACTCGTAAACTCTTCCAGAACCAGGCAGATGTTCTCAATCAACGTCATGGAGCCGAACAGCGCGCCGTTCTGGTACGCTACTCCGATCCGGCCCAGCAGCGCACGGCGCTCTTCGCCCTCGGCGCTGACAATGTCGGTCCCGTCGACCAGGATGCTCCCAGTCATCGGCCGGTGCAGCCCGATCATGTGCTTGAGCAGCGTGCTCTTGCCGCAGCCGGAACCGCCCAGGATGCAGAAGACCTCGCCGGCGCGCACTTCAAACGTCACGTCCTTCAGGACAATTTGGTGATCATAGCCTACGGTCACGTCGCTGACCTGAATGATCGGCAGTGCATCGGAACCCATCTTCCCTTATATCCCTAGGTAATAGTACATCACGGCGAACACTCCGTCGGTAACAACGATGGCAACGATGCCGCTGACGACGGCGCGAGTCGCCGAATCGCCGACGGCGCTGGGGCTCTTGCCCGTCTGCAAACCTCGCAGACACCCAATACCGGCAATCAGTGCGCCGAATACGAAAGTCTTGACCAAGCCGCCGCACAAGTCGCCCAAGCTCGCCGCCTCCTGAATCTGATCGATATAGGTCGCCACGGGAAACCCGAACGACCGCATCACCAGCCCGCAGCCGATCAGGCCGAACAGCATGTTGAACAGTGTCAGCAGCGGCATCACACAGATCGCCGCGACCAGCCGGGGCAAGGCCAGGAATTGAACGGGGTCCACACCCATCGTCACCAGTGCGTCGACCTCCTCATTGACTTTCATGGTCCCCAGTTCGGCGGCGAACGCCGATCCGCTGCGGCTGGTCAGGATGAACGCGGTAATCAAAGGTCCCAGCTCGCGAAACAGCACCAGCACGACGAGGTCGGCCACATAGATCTCGGCGCCGAACTTGCGCATGCCGATCGCGGATTGAAAGGCCAGAATCAGTCCGATCAGGAAGCCCATCAACGCGACGATCCCGACGGCGTTAGCCCCGGCTTTTTCCGCGATCAGGAAGGTGTCGGCCCAGCGCAGGCGACTCGGACGAACGAGGACACCCAGCAGCCGAACGAAGATCTCCCCCAGGAAACCGACCTGGGAATGAAAGCCGGTGACGAATTCGTGGGCGGCCTGGCCGAGGCCATTGACTGAGCGGATCAGCAGCCCAGGCCCGCGCGCCGGCGCCGACGGCGGACCGGGATCGAATAGCTTCATCAACTCGCCGAGATCGTCCCGCAGTCCCCGGATTCGAAAGTCCCCATGTCGATCTTCCTGGGCGGCCTTGAGTTCGAAGAGCAGGGCCATTCCCGCCGCGTCGAGGCTCTCCACGCCCTGGGCGTCAATCTCAACGGCGGACGGCCTCGATTCGGCGACTTTTCGCATGACCTCCGGCCACAGCCGCTCGGCGCTGCCAGCGTTCAGCGTCCCCCTGAAGGCCAGGCGCAACCCACCCGGGTCGAGTTGCTCACATTCCAGACTTGCCGTATCGGAACGTGCCACGGCTCTCCTTGCCAACGCCTTTCTTCCCATCCATGCCCCCGACGCACCCGACCGGCAGAATCGCCTATTGGCCGACGGGCCGCCTCAGGATGCCCAACTATACCGTCGCCGCAGACCCAAAGCAAGTTCCATAAGACGGCCAAGCACGGGTCGCAACAACCATAGGTCCTATGGGTCTTATCGGTCCCATGGGAGCCATCCCTAAAATCTGCGCAAGAAACCAGCGATTCCGGCAGGCAATGGGAAAACAGACCAAGCACGAGGGTGAATCGGGGAGAGAGGATTTGAACCTCCGACCTCTGCGTCCCGAACGCAGCGCTCTAGCCAAGCTGAGCTACTCCCCGGTCGTTGAAACGCGCAGTATAGCACGCGTCGCGAAGGATTGCAAGCTATAACAGGTTGACCGGGTCGATGTCAACAGCAATTTTCACCGCCGGCCGAATTGGCGGCGCCGTCCGCAGGTCGGCGAACAATCTGCCCATGATCGCCGGGGTGGGCGCCTGAACCACGATCTGGAGGCGGTGGAACCGCTGAATCCGGCTGATGACGGCGGGCATCGGCCCGCGAACCTTGACCTGCAAGCCATGCCGGGCGACGGCGTCGTCAATTCTCAGACGCATCTTGTTGGCGGCCGCCTCCAGGCGATCGTACGTCTCATCGCGCATCACAACCGTCGCCAGCCGCCACAGCGGAGGCAGCGTGCAGGTCTCGCGATGCTTCATTTCCTCGCACACGAACCCCTCGAAATCCTGCTTGAGGGCAAACTGGATCGTCGGCTGATCGGGGAAGTACGTCTGGACGAAGACGGTGCCGTGCTTTTCCGAGCGTCCGGCACGTCCGGCCACCTGCGAGATCAACTGGAATGTCCGCTCGTTGGAGCGAAAGTCCGGTAAATACAGACAAGTGTCGGCGCTGACAACACCCACCAACGTGACGTTGGGAAAATGCAGGCCCTTGGCGAGGATCTGGGTGCCCGCGAGAATGTCGATGCGGCCCTGGCCGAACTCCTTGAGCAGGCGGTAGTAGTCCCGGCTGGCCATCGAGTCGCTATCGACCCGGCGGACGCGGGCCTCGGGGAACCTGGCCGCCAGTTCCTCTTCGAGCCGCTGCGAGCCCAGGCCGATCATCGTCATCGCCTTACCGCACAAAGGACAATTGCGCGGGACCAGCGTCTTGGCCAGGCAATGGTGGCAAATCGCGTAGCCGAAGTCCATGTGCCGGCCGGTGACGGTCTTCATCGGTGCAGTCGTGCGCGGCGTCTTGTGGAAGGTCAGCGCCGCGTCGCAGTTGCGGCATTGCAGCGTGTGCTTGCAGGACGGGCAGAAGACGAAATTGCTGTAGCCCCGCCGGTTCAGCAGCAAGATCGCCTGTTCCTTTCTGGCCAGCGTCTCGGTCAGGTGCTGCACCAGCGGCCGGCTCAGCAGGTCCAGCCGGTCGGCGACGGCCTCCCGCGCCCGCATGTCCACGAGCTTCATCTCGGGCATCGGCAGGTCCATCACGCGTTTGGGGAGCCGGACCAGCGTGAAGCTGGATTTGGTCCGGCTGTTGTGGAGGCTCTCCAGCGACGGCGTGGCGCTGCCGAGGATGCAGTGGGCCCCCGCCAGTTGCGCCCGCTTGATCGCCACGTCCCGCCCGTGGTAGCGAGGGACAGTGTCCTGCTTGTAGCTCGGTTCGTGCTCCTCGTCTACGACCACGATCCCAAGGTTGGGCAGCGGCGCGAAGATCGCCGAGCGGGCCCCGATCACCACGTCGGTCTCGCCGGCGCGAATCTTCTGCCATTGCACGTTGCGCTGGCCGGCGGTCAGACCTGAGTGCATCACCGCAATCCGCGCAAAGCGCGCGCTGAACCGCTGAACGGTCTGGGCGGTCAGCGCAATCTCCGGCAGCAGGACGATGGCGGCCTTGCCTTTGGCGACCACCGCCTCGATCGCGCGGATGTACAACTCGGTCTTGCCGCTGTCGGTGACACCGTGCAGTAGGGTGACGCCAAAGCGGCCGGATTCGATCTGCCGCACGATCTGCGCAAGCCCCTGCTGCTGATCGTCGTTCAGCACGACCTCACGCTCGGGATTGGCCATCGACTCAGGGACCGCCGGCAAGGCACTGAGGACCTTCTTCACCGCGATCTTCACGATGCCCTTCTCGGCCAGACGCTTGACCACGGGCGAGCGGCAATCGACCGCCGCGATCAGCTCGTCCACCTCAACTGCCGAATCGGCCGTCACCGCCTCCCGCTCGCTCAGAAAGCTGATGATCTGCTTCTGTGCGACACTGCGAAGGTCGGCGGCAACCTCTTCGGGCGGCGCAGCCAGATACACGCACCGCTGCCTCTTGACGCCGGCCGCCCGCTTGACCGCACCGGGCACCATCGCCGCCAATACCTGACCCAGCGGGCAGACGTAGTATTCACCGATCCATCGCGCCAGTTCCATCAGGTCGGGTCCGAGCAGCGGCTCGTCGTCGAGCACACGGGCCACCCGCTTGAGACGGGCCTTCCCGCCCCCGCCGTCGAAGGCCTTCTCAGCCGCGACGTCGGACTCGACGCAGAAGCCCACCTCGGGCTTGTTGCCCCGGCCGAACGGCACCTCAACGCGCCGGCCCATCTCGATGGGCCAGAGCGCATCGGGCACGAGGTAGTCGAACTCCGTGTCGGCCGCCGAGGCCAGGGCCACGCGGATGATGTGTGTGCCCGCCGGCTCGGGCGGCTCCTGCGAGGCGAACAGGCTGGGAGTCATGTGCCTCTTCGTCATGGCGCTCGCCTCACGAATGGTATCGCCCCTCGCGCCTGCGCTTCTCGGCGGTGGCACTGACGACGCTGGCATCCCGCACGTCGAGGCCGATCCGCGCGATCAGGGTCCTGATGTAGTCGAGATGCGGGCACGGCGGCGCGTGGTAGTTGTCGTTGGTGATACAGGAGGACAACTGCACGACGACCTGCTCTTTGGTAATGCCTTCTTTCTTGGCGATTGTCCGCAGGAATTGCGTGAGTTTTCGATGCACGGCACGACCGCAGCAGCCGCCGCAGGTCATCGAGAGCATTCGATACGCTCGGTCTTTTGGATATTGTGAGAAGCCGCCGGTCCGCTCGTGAAAGGCCTTCTCGCAAAGGTAGCCGGGACAGCGCTCCTTGACGATGTGGCACTGCACCAGGACGATATACTGCTTCTGCGTCAGGTTGATCGAATCAGGCATTGCCCTTCTCCTGGGGCCGGTCGGATGGTGGGGTCGGCGCGGACGGAGGCGCCTCGTCGCTGCGGCGCGGGCCGATCATGCCGAACGCCATAATCGGCGCGCCGGGGAACGCCACCGACGAATCGGAATGGCCCAGGACGATCCCATCATCCAGGGCCAGAATCGTGTCCTGAAGCTTGCCGAATGTGTTGAAGATCCGGGCCACCGGCTGGCCTTTTCGGACAAGGTCGCCGGGCCGGGCGATGAAGCGAATGATCCCGCTGGTCGAGCTGACCGGCTTGTCGCAGAACTTCAGCATGCGACCGCGGGCCGATTCGGGCATATCGAGCGAGAACGGTGCGGCGACCGCCTCCATCATCCCCAGGTGCGAGAGGATACCGAGGATCGAGCGAACGCCATAATCAACATTCGTCTCGTTGACAACATACGACTCGCCCAGCTCAAACGTCAGCGCCGGGATGCCCTGCTGCAACAGGCTGTAGGAGAAGCTCGTGGGCACCGCTTCAGTCTCATGGACGACCGGAAAGCCCGACCGGCTCGCGATGGCCCTGGCGGTTTCGTAGGCCGGCTCGTGCCCGGCGCCGGGAGGCATGTCGAGCAGCGCGTACGGGATCGACTTCATCCAGTCGTTGTGCAGGTCCAGAACGAGACTGGGACGGGTCTGCTTGATCGTCGTGAACACCTTTTCGGCGATCCGCTCGGCCAGCGATCCGTTGCGGTCGCCCGGAAACGAGCGGTTCAGGTCCTCGCGGCTCATCGTGATGTTGCGCGAGGCCGATTCAAATCCGATCGGGTTCATCAGCGGGAAGGCATAGAGCGCGCCCTTGAGCAGCTTTCGCCTCCTGACCGCTTTGAAGACCTCCTGGATCGTCACGATCCCCGTGACTTCGTCGCCGTGAATGCAGCCGGCCAGCCAGACGACAGGGCCGCGTTT
>JAAYBA010000538.1 GCA_012719085.1 Planctomycetota bacterium | reverse complement strand
CGACTCGCCAGCGAATACAACGTCGTATCCTCAGCGGACAGCATGCCCGTCACGGGGTCGATCCGCCTCATCTTGATGCCGCCCCAGAAGCTGCCCCAGTTCAGCCAGACGCGTCCATTGTCCTCGACCGCGATATTGCCGTCGATGGCGTTCCAGTCGTCGGCGCCCTCGGTCGAGCGGACGACCATGCCCCGATCGACCCACTCGTACCTTGGGCTATTCGGATCGAGCGTCTCGTTGACCGCCAGGCCAATGGCCGAGCTGTTCTTGCCAAAGGTCGATACGGAGTAATACAGGTGATATTTGCCATTGAAGAACGAGATGTCCGGCGCCCAAATCCCTCGTGTGCCCGGGATTTCCTTCGGCGCCCACTCGGGCAGCTCCTCGAACACATGCCCGATCACCGTCCAGTGCCGCATATCCTTCGACGCGTGGATCGGAACGAAGCCGCGTCCGCGCCGGCCCCCGGTGGCAAAGACGTAATACGTCTCGCCCTCTTTGATGATGACCGGATCGTGCAGCGCGGTATCGCCGCTGAGTTGGAGCATCTCCGGCTCGGCAGCGCTGCAGAACGAGGCGCCGACGAACATCGCGACGCCAATCAGCACATGCAACTTCGTGTCTTTCATCGTCTGTCCTTTGGTCTCAACGCCCATCCCAGCGGAAGGTTCCGCCCTTCTCGATCCGCATCTCACGTACCACATCGCCATAGCGCAGGCGGCAGGCATTGCCCAGCCGCGACCGGATCGTCGCGACGACGAGCTTGCCGTCGGCCCATTCGATATCCACGTCGAACCCGCCCTTGGCGCGCAGTCCTTGGACGGAGCCGGTGGCGAACGCCTCGGGCAACGCGGGCAGCAGTTCGATCTCCGCCGTCATCGCCGGGCCGGAGAAACGCGCGCGGGTCTGCACGAGCATCTCGGCGATGCCGCTGGCGCCTCCGAAGTTGCCGTCGATCTGGAACGGCGGATGCGCGTCGAACATGTTCGGATAGGTCCGCTCGGGCCCGAGCAGCAGCTTGAGAATCTGATAGGTATGCTCGGCGTCCTGGAGCCTTGCCCAGAGATTGATCCGCCAGCCAATGCCCCAACCGGTGGCGTTGTCGCCTCGAATCTCCAGCGAGCGGCGGACGGCGGCCGCCAACTCCGGCGTGTCGTGTACGTTGATCTGATCGCTCGGATGCAAGCCGTACAGATGCGAGACGTGGCGGTGATGGATGTCGCCCGCCTCCATGTCCCAGTCCTCCAGCCATTCCTGGAGCTGGCCTTCCTTGCCGATCTGGTCCGGGGCCAGACGTGCCCGTGCCGCCTCCACCTTGCCGCGGAACTCCTCATCCACACCCAGAATCGTGGCGGCATGGATGCAACTCGCGAACAAATCGCGAAGGATCTGATTGTCCATCGTCGGCCCGGCACAAACTGAGACACCGTACTTGTGTCCGTTCTCGGGTGAGACAGATGGACACGTCACCAGCCATTTGTGCGTGGGCTCTTCCACGAGCGTATCGAGGAAGAACTGGGCCGCTCCCTTGAGCGCCGGGTAGACCTTGGCCAGGAACGCCCGGTCGCCACCGTACTCGTAGTGGTCCCAAAGGTGCTTACACAACCACGCCCCACCCGTCGGCCAGAAGCCCCAGAACGGCCCGTCGATCGGGCCCGAAGCCCGCCACAGGTCGGTGTTGTGGTGGCACACCCAGCCGCTTGCACCCCAGTTGACACGGGCGGTCTTCGCGCCGGTCTCGGTCAGGTCCATCACCATCGCGACCAGTGGCTCGACACACTCGGCCAAGGCGGTCGGCTCGGCGGGCCAGTAGTTCATCTCTGTGTTGATGTTGATCGTGTACTTGCTTTGCCAGGGCGGACTCATGCTGTCGTTCCAGATGCCCTGAAGGTTGGCCGGCTGGGTGCCGGGCCGAGAGCAGGAGATCAGCAGATACCGTGCGAACTGGAAGTACAGCGCCGCCAGTTGCGGATCGTGGTTCGTCATGGAATTCCGGATGCGCTCGTCGGTCGGCAGATTGGCGACCTCGGTGACACCAAGATCCAGCCTGACGCGACGGAAGAGCCGTTGGTGTTCGGCGACGTGGTCGGCCCGCAAGGCGTCGAACGATTTGGCGCTCGCGGCTGCTATGGCGGCTTTGGTGGGCGTCTCGGGATCACCGCTGACATCCTTGAAGCTCTTGTAGCTGGTGGCGGCGGCCACCAGCAGCGTCGCCGAATCCGCGTTGGTCACGGTGAGGCGATCTTCCTCCGATCTAACAGCACCGCCGGAAGTGAGAATGCGAACGCGCGACTGGAACTTCAGCGCCCCATCGATGCCCTGGGATGCGCCATTGACGCCGCGCATCACCAGCGTATCGGAACTCTCGGTCTCGATCGTGGCCCGCTGCGGCGTCTTCATTTGGGCGGTGAACGAGACTCGGCCGGGCTTGCTCGCGGTGATGCGGACGACGATTACCTGATCGACAGGACTCGAAAAGACCTCGCGTTTGAACGTTACGTCATCAACCGTGTAGGTCACGCTTGCCACGGCCTCGTCGAGATTGAGGTCCCGGCAATAGTCCGTCACCTTCTCGACACTCGGAAACGACAGAAGCAGATCGCCCACGACCTGGTACGGCATCTGCGCGAGCGGCCTGGACATCATCTGCTTGCCGATAAGCGCTTCGGCCTCGCGGTACTTGCCAGCAAAGATCAACCGCCGGGCCTCGGGCAACGCCTCCAACGCCTCCGGGCGGGTGGGGTCGTACGGCCCGCCGGCCCAGAGCGTATCCTCGTTGAGCTGGATGCGTTCGCGGTCGATCCCGCCGAAGACCATCGCCCCGAGCCGACCGTTCCCGACTGCCAATGCCTCGACCCACTCGACCGCCGGCTGACGGTACCACAAGCTCAGAGGCTCCTTCGGCGCCGACACCTGCCCGGCGATCGCGCCCCAGAACCTCGTGCTGCTGTTGAGTCCCTCGACCTCCAGAGCGACGCGGCCGGCGACGGGCTCGATCTTGCGACCCGGCTCGGCGACGAACACCCATTCCCCGACGACACCTCTCAGTGACGCTGGTTCCGCCTGGTTCGCCCGTGACGCAATCTCGTCGGCATTCAGCACCCGCCGATAGACCGCCGCGCGCTGAATCCGCCCGGCAAAGCGATTGTCTCCGCGCGGGTCGCAGCCGATCCGAAGCGGTATCCCCGTCATTGTCATGGGGACGAACGCCCCGCCGTCGGCGCTGGCGACCTCTTTGCCGTTCAGGTAGAGCTTCATGATCTTCTTCGACGCGCTGTACACGCCGACCACGTGCGACCAGCGGTCGGCCGGCAGCTTGGCGTCGTACGTGCAGGCCCCCTTGGCGTTCACGAATCGCATTGAATTGCCGGGGAAGGTGTCGAGCATGTATCCATCGGAGGTGCCGGGCATGGACTTGTCGAGGATGCGTCCGCCGCCCTGCCCCATCCGGTCGGCCCGCACCCAGGCCTCCAGCGTCACTTCATCCGTCAGGTCCAGCGCCCTCTGGCCCTGCGCCTCATAAATGGCTGACTTGCCGTCCAGCCGCATGCCCTCCGACGCACCGACCCCAATCGAAGCGATGGGCATCAGACCAATCATAATTGCGATCCACTTGACGGGGTACCATCCTCTGCGCGATAGCATGTTCACCTCCAATACATTCTGCGATTGCCTGATTGAGCCGCCGACACGACTTCATGGGCGGCGATTTCCAGGCCCACAAGATTGTACCGGGAAAGGCCGGCCGACTCGACCCTGTTTTGAGGAACTT
>JAAYBA010000537.1 GCA_012719085.1 Planctomycetota bacterium | reverse complement strand
GGCCACCAGGGACGTTCGGCTGTGCCCGCTCGGTCGCTCCAGACATGGACCTCGCGGACCGTTCCGATCGCGCCGTCTTCGATGAACTCGCGGTAGAGCCGAAGGCCCTCGCCGGCGTGGCCCTGGTTGCCCATCTGCGTGACGACACCCGTCTCTTTCGCCACCTGCGTCATCCGCCGGGCCTCGTAGATCGTATGGGCCATCGGCTTTTCGCAGTAGACGTGCTTGCCCATCTTCATCGCCATGATCGCCGCCGGAGCGTGAATGTGGTCGGGCGCGCCGATAACGACCGCGTCGATGTTCCGGGCTTCCTTTTCGAGCATCACGCGGAAATCACGGTAGACCTTCGCATTCGGATACCGCTTGATCGTCCCACTGGCCCGATTCAGATCGACGTCGCAGAGAAACGCGATGTTCTCACTGCTGACGGCGTTGATGTCGCTGCCGCCTTGCCCACCGACGCCGATACCGGCGATGTTCAGCTTGTTGTTGGCCGAGTCCACGCCGGCCTGACCCAGCACCCGCTTGGGAACAAAGGTGAAAGCCGCCACCGCGGCCGCCGCCCCCATGAAATGCCGCCTCGACAGGTTCAGATCCGAGGTCCCCGCTTTCCTGCCGCTGCTTGAATTCGTCATGGAACACCTCGTGCTTTGGCAAAGGTGCTGCACGTCGGTGTCAACGTGCAGCACCCATCGTAGCAAAGCGTGTGTGTCAAGCCAGTTAGACCTTCATCTCCAACGGACCCCAACCCGCACGTGGCTCGCGCCAGGCCAAATCGTTGATGGCCGGATCGCTGGTGATCTCGCCGGCTTCATTGAGCTCGAGCTTCTTGCCCGCGCGAGCGCAAAGGTTGCCGAGCTGGATGTTGGCGGCCATGGGACCAGAGTAGCTGAAGTTCGACTGGCTGAACTCGCGCGGCTTCTCGCCCCGGCAGGCCATAAAGAACTCCTTGTGATGGCCGGGAGACCGTTCGAGCAGTTGCGGCGGGCGACCGAACTCCTTGCGCCGGGCCTCGGGAATAATCATCGGGGTTTCCCAGTAATCGCCGATCACCAGCATCTTGCCCTTGGAGCCAATGATCAGGTTGCCGGTCCTGGGCAATTCGCGGCCATCGACCTCGAGTTCCTCCGGGGTGTCCGGCATGAAGGGCTTGCCGTTGCCGTCCACGCCCTCGTACCAGAAGGTCTTGAACCCCGGCCGGCCGTCTTTGGCGCGGTAGGTGTTCTTGACCACCATCCCAGCGGGCCATTGATCCTTGACGGGCCCGGTCATGATAAACGGCTCGGCGGTGGCGGCGTAGCCCGGGTTCATGATCGAATAGATCCCGTCGGTCGTGTGACAGGCCATGTCGCCCAGAGCCCCGGAGCCGAAGTCGACCACGCCGCGCCAGTTGAACGAATGGTAGACGCCCTTCTTGTAAGGACGCATCGCCGCCGGGCCGATCCAGGCCTCCCAGTTCAGCGTATCAGGGATCGGATCCGACCCTTCCGGACGGTCCCCGCCTTGGGGCCAGATCGGGCGATTCGTCCAGGTATGGAACTCCTTGACGTCACCGACGGCGCCGGCCTTGATGTACTCGTATGCCAGCCGCCAGCCGTTCCCGGCATGGCCCTGGTTGCCCTGCTGCGTGACGACCTTGGGGTTCTTGGCGTAAGCGGCCGCCAGGAGCTGCGCCTCGCGGACCGACCAGGTCAGCGGCTTCTCGGTGTAGCAGTGAATGCCCATCGACACGGCGGTCATTGTCGGCGCGAAATGACTGTGGTCGGGCGTCGCCACGAAGACCACGTCAAGGTTCTTCCCGTGGTTCTCGAAGACCTTCCGCCAGTCCGTATACCCCTTCGCCTGTCCCCAACCGTCCTTCTCCAACACACCACCCCAGCGGGTCTTGTCGGTTTCGGCGAAGGCGATACACTGACAGCCTTCTCCGTGCGCGGCGCCGGTGTGGGACCCGGCCTGCCCACCAACGGCAATGAACCCTACCTGGAGTTTCTCATTGAGCCCCTGGGCCCGGATGAGGCTCGGGAAACCAATCGCAGATACCGCTCCGAGCGCGGCGGTGCGTTTGACAAACTGACGACGTGTGATGTTCGACATGAGCCTGGCTCCTTAACTCACAGTGAATGAAAGAATCGACCTTCTGCTACATTTCGTATTTCACTCAGACCTTCATCTCCAACGGCCCCCACCCTGCGCGCGGTTCGCGCCACGCCAGAGCGTTGATGGCGGGGTCACTGGTGATCTCGCCGGCTTCATTGAGTTCGAGCTTCTTGCCCGCACGGGCACAGAGGTTGCCGAGCTGAATGTTGGCAGCCATGGGCCCGGAGTAGCCGAAGTTGGACTGGCTGAACTCGCGCGGCTTCTCGCCCCGGCAGGCCATGAAGAACTCCTTGTGATGGCCGGGAGAGCGTTCGAGCAGTTGCGGCGGACGGCCGAACTCCTTGCGCCGACTTTCGGGAATAATCAATGGGGTTTCCCAGTAATCGCCGTTGACCAGCATCTTGCCCTTGGAGCCGATGATCAGATTGCCCGTTCTCGGCAGCTTGCGTCCATCAATCTCGAGTTCCTCGGGGGTATCCGGCATGAAGGGCCTGCCGTTGCCGTCCACGCCCTCGTACCAGAAGGTCTTGAACCCGGGCCGGCCGTCTTTGGCGCGGTAAGTGCTCTTGACCACCATGCCCGCCGGCCACATGTCCTTGACCGGACCGGTCATGATGAACGGCTCGGCGGTGGCTGCATAGCCCGGATTCATGATCGAATAAATTCCGTCGGTCGTGTGACAGGCCATGTCGCCCAACGCGCCGGAGCCGAAATCGACGAAACCACGCCAGGCGAAATCATGGTAGGTTCTGTCGCCCTTGTACGGACGCATCGGGGCCGGGCCGATCCACGCTTCCCAGTCCAGGTTCTCAGGGACGGGATCCGACCCTTGCGGACGATCGCCGCCCTGCGGCCAAATCGGGCGGTTCGTCCAGGTGTGGAACTCCTTGATGTCGCCGACCGCGCCGGCCTTGACGTATT
>JAAYBA010000536.1 GCA_012719085.1 Planctomycetota bacterium | reverse complement strand
GTGTCGATGATGCCCACCAGGACCGGGACACGGCGGTTGACCAGAGCGCAGACCCGATCGACCAGCTCGTGCCGCAGCCGGTGGCTCAGGCTCGGGGCCTCGCCCATCGTGCCAAGGATGAACAGGCCGTGAACGCCACCGGCCAGAATGTGCTCAACCAATCGTTCCAGACCGGCCACGTCGAGCGCGTCGCGGTCGGCAAGAGGTGTCACCATCGGCGGGACGATCCCCCGCAACGGCCGAGCCAAACTAACCACATCCGATTTCATCGCACACCATATAAGCTCTTAAGAAAGCAAGAACCAAATATCAAACATCACAACTGTGGAATCCGCCTCCGGCGGATGACCTCCTCAATTTTGCACTTTCCATTTTGCACTTTGATCGTCCTACCGGGGGCCTGCCCCTGCAAGCCCTTCAAGCCAGACGGGCCAGGAGGTCGTCGAGACTGACGGTGGCGAAGCCGGTGGCCGCGTCGCTGATCCCATAGGGAATCACAAGCAACCCATTGTGCACCAGTCCACCGCAGGAGTAAACCACATTCGGAACGTAGCCCTTGCGTTCCTCGGCCGTAGGCATCAGCAACGGCTCAGCCAGTCGGCCGAGAAGCCTCGTCGGATCGTCACGGTCCAGCAGCGTCGCGCCGATGCAATAGCGGCGCATCGGGCCGACACCGTGCGTCAGCAACAGCCAGCCGGCCTCGGTCTCGATGGGCGAGCCGCAATTGCCGACCTGGATGACCTCCCAGGGGAACTGCGGCTCCTGCACCTTGACGGCCTCGTCCCAGACGTGGACGCTGTCCGATCGGAGGATGAACAGGTTCTCGCCGTCGATCCGTCCGCTCATCATGTAGTGCCCACCGATCTTGCGCGGGAACAGGGCCAGACCCTTGTTGCGGGCGCAGCGACCGTGCAACGTGCGGACGCGTGCGACATTCGGCTCTCGCATTTCGACGATCTGCGGCAGGATGTTGCGGCCGTTGTAGGCGGTGTACGTGCCGTAATAGCGAACGGAGCCGTCGTCGTCGGTGAAGCGGACGATCCGCATGTCCTCCATCCCCTGGCTCTCGGCTTCGCAAATCGGGAACAGGACGGCATCCGTGATCCGGCCGTCCGGACTGGCCTCGATGTCGTAGTCACAGCCGGCCAGCCATTCGAAGCCGGCCGACTCGCTATCGGGACGCAGCAGTCCCTCGACCACGGCCTGCGGGCCGTTGATGGCCTCGCGCAGCTCTTCGGCGGTGAACCGCTCGCCCAGCCGACGCAGGACCACCTCCATGATCGCGTCGCGCACACCGAGTTCGGCGAGCTTCACGCGGAACTTCGCTTTGCTGAACCGCTCGTACTCGGCGCGGCGCAGCGGCTCGTGGTACGGTCCAGCCGGCTCCATTACGATCTTGCCGCCGGCCTTGACGACCCCGCGTCGAAACACGATCGAGCTGAGATGGCCCTCGCCGACCGCCCGCAGGCTCATCGCGAAGCGAAGCGACCCCGGCTCGAGCCCATTCTGATCGATGGCGGGCGTCATGGACGGATTGAATATAGCCGCCGAGGCGAAGGCGTACTCCAGTGTGAAGCAGGCGCCGATGTAGAGCTTCCGCTCGTCGGCAGCGCCGGTGGGCATCTCGACCCGCTTGGCCGCCTGCTCGTAGTGAGCCAGGAAGATGTTCTCGATTCCGTTGTGCAGATGGGCGAACTCCTCCCGCATCG
>JAAYBA010000535.1 GCA_012719085.1 Planctomycetota bacterium | reverse complement strand
GCTCTTACGGGCACACTACGAACACGCCATCCCCAAGGCGGCGCTCCACTCGACTTCGCTCAACCGGCCCCGGCGCGCCGCCCCGCGTCGCGGGCATCCTGCCCGCGTGTACCGAGCCCGTCCCGCCCTCGCGCCACCAGTAGCCATCGCGAATTGAGCGAGCGTCCCCGGAATTCCCCCAGAGCAGCGCCCCTGCCGCTATCGGAAGAGCGTCTTGAGGCCCAGGGCCAGAAGCGCCACCCCGTAAGCACCGATGACGGGAAGCACGAATAGGATGAACTGCCAATCGAAGTTCACCGTGAATCCGCACCCCACAAAGAACAGCGCCCACGCCCCCGAGGCCACCATCCACGCCCCGCTCTTCCGGCGGAGCCCCACCACCCCCACGCCCACATCGACCAGCACCATCGCCAGAACCAGAACCAGAACCCAGAGTGCCATGCATAGCCTCCCTGACTCGCCTTTCGCACAGAAAGAAGAAGAGCGAGCGACGATCGCGATCTCCTTTGTTCCGCGGGCACGCCAGAGGAACCGCCGCATACGTCTGGTGTCAATTCTCCTGCCTGGCAGAGCCGGCTCTCAGTTTGGCGACGACGGCGAGGAATTCGTCGGGACTGGAGAGGGGCGGCATTTCGGCGCGCCTGATGTCCTGGGCGAGGCCAACGTTTTGGAGGATTTTCAGGTCGCCCAGGCGCAACGCCCTGCCCAAGCGCGTGACGCGGCCCTGCTCGTCGATCCAGACGGTTTGTCCTCGGCTGGGTTGTACTGCCGCCAGGGATTGGCCCGTAAGGAAGAACCGGTCCATGTCCGCTGACTCATTGATCTCTGGGAGCTCCGGGAAATCGTGCCTGACAATCACATAGTCGAGCTGGTCGGGCAGCACGCCACCTGTGCGGATTTCGTATTGAATCCAGAGATCGCCGAAGCCGAAGGCGTGACGAAAAACTTTCCTTCCGACGACGGGCGTGACAAGTGAGACGGCCACACATGCCACAAACAGCCAGACGGCAACCGCGACGGCTCGGTCGAATACTCTCCAGACGGTGGACCAAGGGAATGTACGCCGCCATTTGAACATCGGATCGCTTCTCCCAATTCTTCTCGCAGTGGTCAATCCCGACGCCTCTCGATGTACATCGGAAGGACGCCCCAGGACCAAGGCATTTCCGCATCCCGTCGAAGCCCTGGGCTCCACTTGCACGGAGTCTCTTGTAGAACGGCGGGGGCGGAAAGGCAAGGAAAAGAACAGTATCTCGAATCTCGTTGTTCGTATCTCGCAAAGGGGCGCGCCGGGACGCCGCGTGAGACGGTACGGGTACATACCCGCCGACTCGTCACCGGCCTGGAGCGGATGCTACGGATAGGCCTTGTGCTCTCGTACGCAGCGACGGCGGTCCTCGCGGCTACCGGATGGACAGGCCCTCGGCGGCGAAGGTGTCGGCGTCGCGGAGGGTTCCGGCGGTGAATCCCTTGTGGAACCATCGCCTCCTCTGCTCGGAGGTTCCGTGGGTGAAACTGTCGGGCACGACGTAGCCGCGTGCCGCCTTCTGGATGCGGTCGTCGCCCACGGCGCTGGCGGCGTTGAGCGCCTCATCGAGGTCGCCGGCTTCGAGCAGGTTCACCCGGTCGGCGTGGTGGGCCCACACGCCGGCAAGGTAGTCCGCCTGGAGCTCGAAACACACCATATACTTGTTGAACTGCGTCTCGCTGAGCCTCGACCGCAGAGACATCACCTTCTCCGTGATGCCCAGAAGCGTCTGCACGTGGTGGCCCACCTCGTGGGCGATCACATAGGCCATGGCGAAGTCGCCGGGCGCGTGGAATTGCTGCTGCAATTCCTGGTAGAAGCTCAAATCGATGTACACCTTGCGATCGCCCGGCGCATAGAACGGACCAGTGGC
>JAAYBA010000534.1 GCA_012719085.1 Planctomycetota bacterium | reverse complement strand
TGCCGATCTCGGAATCGTCGGCATTGCGACGCGGCCCGACGGCTCGGACGGGATCTCGCCAATGTGTGCGGCCGGGCTGAAACTCCGCAGTGGGCGGACGGTCCCGACCTACGACTGGATTGCTCCGACCGCTGCGCCTGATCCGGGTCAATAGACTCCGAGCCGGAATATTTCGGGCGTTGCCCGCTTCTGTGTGTAACCCGCCCGTAGGCCTGAGCCACCTGCTCCACGTAGGTGTACTTTCCGGCGCTGCCTTTCTGTGCTGGATCTGAGCGTACCGAGGAGGCTGAGGCAGCATTCACGAGATAGGAAAGGGAGGTTAAACATGTTCCGATCGTCGATTCTGGTCTTGGTGGGGGGCGCGATGTGTGTCGCCACGGCGATGACGGGTCGCCTGGCCGCCCAGGAGGGTGTCTCGTTGGCGATCAACGAGATTGTGGCGTCCAACGTCGCGGCCGGGCAGGACCCGCAGGGCCAGTATGACGACTGGATCGAGATCTGCAATCATGGGGATGCGCCCGTCGATCTGGGCGGCATGTACCTGACCGACAACCTGGCGAACCCGACGAAGTGGCAGGTGCCCCTCGGTTTCCCCACCTTGACGACCGTGGCTCCACAGGGGTACATCGTGATCTGGGCCGACGGCGACACGGCCGACGAAGGGTTGCACGCGAGTTTCAAGCTCGCTGCCGACGGCGAGGACGTCGGCCTGTTCGACGTCGACGGAACGACCTTGATCGACGGCGTGAGTTTTCCGGCGTTGCCTACGGGCCTGTCGTATGGCCGCTATCCCGACGGCCAGGGCCAGTGGCAGTTCCTCGCGGCCCCGACACCGGGGGCGCCGAACGAGGGAGCCTATGAGGGTCTCGTCGAGCCGATCCAGTTCAGCCGGCAGCGTGGCTTCTATGATGAGGCGTTTGCTGTCACTCTGCACACAGAGACGCCGGAGACGACGATCTACTACTCGCTGGACGCAGGCGAGCCGGGTCAGCCCGGGGGGCGGGCGCTCACGGGGCAGGTATATAAGGGACCGATAGAAATTCGCCGGACCACATGCTTGCGGGCCGTCGCGGTGAGGCAGGGGTGGAAGCCTTCGCCCCTCGGCACCCACACCTACATCTTCGTCGCCGATGTGATCCTGCAATCGCCGAACGGCCAGAGCCCCGGGACGGGCTGGCCGGCGCCCGTGGCTCAGTCCGGCGGCGGTTGGTTTCCCGGTATGGGGGGAGGCCAGGTCATCGACTATGGTATGGACCCTGAGGTGGTCAACGATCCCAGGTACAAGGACCTCGTGGACGATGCCTTGCTTGCGATCCCCTCGATTTCACTGGTGACGGATCTGGCCAACCTGTTCCATTCGAGCAGCGGGATTTATGTCAATGCCCTGCAGGACGGCGCCGCGTGGGAGCGTCCGGTCTCTGTGGAACTGATCTATCCGGACGGAACCGAGGGATTTCAGATCGACGCAGGCCTGCGCATTCGCGGCGGCTACGGTCGCTCGGCCGACAACGCCAAGCACGGGTTCCGCCTGTTCTTCCGGGCCGAGTACGGCGCATCGAAACTGAAGTATCCCTTGTTCGAGGAGGAAGGCATCGACGAATTCGACAAGGTGGACCTGCGGTGCGAGCAGAACTACTCCTGGGCCTTCAAGGGCAGCATGGGGGACGACAACGGCGGCAAGAACACGCTGCTTCGCGACGTCTTCAGCCGTGACTTGCAGGGGGCGACGGGGCAGCCCTACACCAGGAGTAGATACTACCACCTGTACCTTGACGGCCAGTATTGGGGGATTTACCAGACCCAGGAACGCTCCGAGGCCCGCTACGCCGCATCGTATCTCGGGGGCGAAGTGGAGGACTACGACGTGGCCAAGGTGGACGCCGGTCCGGGGGCGCCCTACACCATCCACACCACCGACGGGAATCTGGATGCCTACAATCGTCTTTGGCAGGCCGCCTCCAAGGGCTTCGATGCCGATGCCGCCTACTCCCAGGTCCAGGGGCTCAACCCCGCCGGCACGCCGAATCCTGATTACGAGCGGCTCGTCGATGTCGAGAACCTCATCGACTACATGATCTGCACGTTCTATATGGGCGATCTCGATGCGCCGATATCGAGCTTTCTGCAGAATTCTCGTCCGAACAATTTCTACGCCGTCTACAATCGCACGAATCCCGACGGCTTCAAGTTCTTCCGACACGACGGCGAGCATACGATGTTCAACGTCAATGAGAACCGCACGGGACCCTACAGTGCGGGACAGCAGTCACAGTATTTCAACCCGCAGTGGCTGCATCAACAGCTTGCCGCCCACCCCGAGTACAAGATGCGATTCGCCGACCGCGTCTACAAGCACTTCTTCAACGATGGGGTCATGACGCCGGAGGCGGCGGCGGGCCTGCTGACGGCTCGCAAGGACGCCATCGACCTGGCGATCATCGCCGAATCCGCCCGCTGGGGCGATGCGAAGGTTACCAAGCCGCGAACCAGAGACAACGACTGGCTTCCCCAGGTCAGATACCTGCTCGATGAATATTTTCCGAAACGTACGGACATCGTCCTCGGCCAGTTCCGAGCCAAAGGCTGGTATCCGAATGTTGAGGCACCCTCCTTCAACCAGCACGGTGGGGTCGCAGACAGCGGCTTCATCCTTGCGATGGCGGCGCCTGCAGGCGAGATCTACTATACCGTCGACGGCAGCGATCCTCGTCTGCCGGGTGGGGCGATCCACGCCGGGGCAATCGCCTACGTCGGCCCCCTCGTTCTAACCGAGTCAACGCGGATTCGGGCCCGCACCCTGCAAGGCGTCGCCTGGAGCGCCGTTCACGATGCGACGTTTGCGGTGGGATCTGTGGCCGAAGGTCTGCGGATCAGCGAGATCATGTATTGTCCGATGGACGCAGTTGATCCCGGCGCCGAGTATGTGGAGCTGACCAACATCGTCGACGAGACGATCCATCTTAACCTTGTCCGCTTCACGGACGGAATCGACTTCGTTTTCCCCCGCTTCCAACTGGCACCGGGGGCCTGCTGCCTGGTGGTCGGTGACATTGCGGCCTTCGAGGCCAAGTATGGCCCCGGGCTGCCCGTCGCAGGCGAGTACGCCGGCAGACTGGCGAACGGCGGCGAGACGATCGAACTGGTCGATGCGATGGGAACGGTCATTCACTGCTTCGCGTATCGCGATGATTGGTACGACACTACCGACGGCAGGGGCTTTTCTCTGACGAGGGTCGATGTAACGGACCCCGATCTGGAGGCGTGGTCGCGGAAGGAAGCCTGGCAGGCGAGCAGCGTTGTGGACGGCTCACCGGGCACCGCCGACCCTGGTGTTCTGCCGCTTCCCTGACGTGGATCGGCCGTCGGCGGGATCAGGCGGATTTCTTCTTTTCGGTCTTCTTCGCGGCAGGCTCGGTCGAGGCGGCCTTGGTTTCTTTCTTGTCGCTGCTCTTTGGAGAGGTGCTGCCGTTGTCTTTTTCGGCGGCCTTCTTGTAGCTGTCACTGCGGTAGTCGGTCTGATAGAACCCGGAGCCTTTGAACAGGATTCCAGCGCCCGTGCCGATCAACCGTCTCAGGGCCGACTTCTTGCACTCAGGACACTTGCGAAGCGGCTTGGCCGTGATGGACTGAAATTCCTCGAACTCGTGCCCGCAATTGTCGCATGCATATTCATACGTCGGCATGGTGATCACTCCATATCGCTGTCTTGAGTGTCTTCTGGTGAGTCCTGGCGATCCTCGTCGTCGCTGGCGGCTTTGTCAGATGGCCCCGTCGCCGGCGGCGCATCAGTGCCGGCAAGCTTGTTGACGATGACTTTGCTGGGCCGGATGACGCGCCCGTTGAGTGCGTAGCCCTTCTGGAACTCTTCGAGGACGGTGTTGTCCTCGTGGCTCCGGTCTTCCCGGCGCATCATTGCCTCGTGACGGCTCGGGTCGAACGGCTGGCCCATCGCCTCGATGATCTCGACCCCGTGCGACCGAAGTGTGTCGAGCATCTGATCGTAGACGATCCGAACGCCCGCCAGGACGGCTTCAACGCTCTCGGCGGCCTGCGACTTCTCGAAGGTGTGATCGAAGTTGTCCAGCGTCAGCAGCAACGTCTTGATCAGGTGCTCTTTCTCGTAGACGATCGAGTCGGCGACCTGCCGGGCGGTCCGCTTCTGAAAGTTGGCGTAGTCGGCACTGACCCGCTGGAGCTTGCCGAACAGATCGTCCCGCTCGCTTTGCATCGCTTCGAGTTGCTCGCGTAGCGACTCGATCTCTTCGTGCGTCGTTTCGTCTTTGGGCTTGCTCTTCTTGTCTTTCATCCGTGGTTCCCGAAATGTCGCTTGAGTTTTTCAAAGAAACCCTGTGACTTGGGGGACACGTCTACGTTTTCCGTTTGGGCGAATTCGCGGAGCAGTTCTTCCTGTCGGTCGTTCAGGCGGGCGGGCGTCTCCACGGTGACCTGAACCAACTGGTCGCCTTTTCGTCCGGACCGCATGTCGGGCAGGCCCTGGCCGCGAATGCGAAAGAGGCTGCCGTACTGGGTCCCTGGCGGGATCTTGAGCTGTTTCGTGCCGTCGAGGCTGGGCACGTCAATCGTCGCGCCCAGGGCGGCCTGGGTCATACTGATCGGGACGACCGCAATCAGATTGTCGCCGTCGCGTTCGAGGAACTCGTGGGCCTTGATGCGAACGTAGCAGTACAGATCGCCGTGCGGCCCGCCGCCTTGGCCGGGCTCGCCCTCGCCTGCGACGCGAATGCCCTGGCCCTCGTGCACACCCGCGGGGATCTTGATCGTGACGGTGCGCTTGCGCGGCACGTGGCCGCTGCCCTTGCATTTCGGGCAGGGTTTGGTGATGACCTGCCCGGAGCCCTGGCATTGCGGGCAGGTCGAGACCATCTGGAAGAAACCGCCGCCTTTGGCGACCTGGCCTGAGCCGCCGCACACCGTGCATCGGCTTGGCTGGCTGCCTCGGGCCGCACCGCTCCCGCTGCATTCGGAGCAACGGTCCTGGCGGGTGAATTCGATCGTCTTCTCCGCGCCCTGCGCGATCTCATTGAGCGTCAATTCGACGCCCGTTTCGAGATCGTATCCGCGTGTCGGACCGCTCCGCCGGCCGCCGCGGCGGCGCCCCCCGGGACCGCCGAACATGCCGCCGAAGAAGTCCTCGAAGCCGAACATGCTGAAGATGTCCTCGACGTTCATGCGAGAGAAATCGTGCATGCTCGCCCCGCGCAGCCCTTCGTGACCGAACTGGTCGTATTGCTTGCGCTTCTCGGCGTCGCTGAGGACCTCGTAGGCCTCGGCGCACTCCTTGAACTTCGCCTCGGCTTCCTTGTCGCCCGGGTTCTTGTCCGGGTGATACTTGATCGCCAGACGCCGGTAGGCCCGCTTGATCTCGTCGGCTGAGGCGCTCTTCTCGACGCCCAGGACTTCATAGTAGTCGCGTTTGGCCATAAATCTTCCACCCGGCGTCGCGGCCCATTTTCGTGGGGCAAGCCCGGGGCAGGCCCTACCGAAAATGAGCCGCGTGCCGGGGTCTCAGTTATCGAACGGAACCGGCAATCGGTTCGGCGTCCTCATCTTTCAGCTCGGTGACCAGGACGTTGGTCGTCAGCATCAGGCCGGCGACGGAGGCCGCCATCTCCAGGGCTGTCCGTGCGACCTTCGCCGGGTCGATAATGCCGGCCTTGACCATGTCGACGAATTCACCCGTGTTGGCGTTGTACCCGACGTTTTTGTCCTTCTCCAGCTTCTCGAGCAACTGCGCCACGACCACGTCCCCATGCTCGCCGGCGTTGTCGACGATCTGTGCCGTGGGCGTCTTGAGAGCGCCGATCACGATATCGAACCCTATCTTCTCGTCGCCCTTGGCCTTGCTGCGAGCCTTCTCAACCTCTTTGATGGCCTTGAGGAACGTGACGCCGCCGCCGGCGACGACGCCCTCGGCCGTGGCCGCCCGCGTGGCGTGCAGCGCATCGTCGAGCAGGTCTTTTCGCTCTTTCATTTCCGTTTCGGTTGCGGCGCCTGCCTTGATCACAGCGACACCGCCGGTCAGCTTGGCCAGACGTTCCTGGAGCTTTTCGCGGTCGTAGTCGCTGGTGGTCTTCTCGATCTGGGCGCGAATCTGGTCGCAACGGGCCTGAATGTCCTTCTTCTTGCCGTCGCCCTCGATGATCGTCGTATTGTCTTTGTTGACGACGATTTTTTTGGCCTGGCCGAGCTGTGCCAGCTCGATGTTCTCCAGCTTGAGGCCGAGGTCTTCGCTGATGACCTGTCCGCCGGTCAGGATGCCGATGTCCTGGAGCATGGCCTTGCGGCGGTCGCCGAAGCCCGGCGCCTTGACCGCACAGACCTTCAGGACTCCTTGGAGCCGGTTGATCACCAGTGCCGCCAGAGCCTCGCCCTCGACCTCTTCGCTGATGATCATCAACGGACGGCCGGTGTGGACGATCTTCTCCAACAGCGGGATCAGCTCGCGGACGTTCGAGATCTTCTTTTCGTGCAGCAGGACATAGGCGTCTTCCAGCACCGCTTCCAGCGTGTCGGCGTTGGTCATGAAGTAGGGCGAGATGTACCCGCGGTCGAACTGCATGCCCTCGACCACGGTCAGCTCGTTCTCCATCCCCTTGCCTTCTTCCACTTCGATGACGCCTTCCTTGCCGACCGCGTCGATCGCCTTGGCGAGAATCTCGCCGACCGCCGCATCGTTGTTGGCGCTGATCGTGGCGACCTTGGCGATGTCGGCGTGGCCCTTCACCGGGACGCTTGCGTCCGAGATGAACTTGCTGGCGACCGCCGTCGCCTTGCCGATCCCGCGGTAGAGGGCCATCGGATTGGCGCCTGCGGTGACGTGCTTGAGCCCTTCGAGATAGATCGCCTCGGCCAACACGATCGACGTGGTGGTCCCATCGCCGACGACGTCGCTGGTCTTGCTGGCGACCTCGTTGACCATCTTGGCGCCCATGTTCTTGAACGGCTGGGGCAGCTCGATCTCCTTGCTGACCGAGACGCCGTCCTTAGTCACCTTGGGCGAGCCCCAGCTCTTGTGCAGTACGACGTTTCGACCGGTCGGTCCGAGCGTCACCTTGACGGCGGCGGCCAGCTCTTTCAAGCCATCGCGCAGCTCGGCCCGTGCGGCGTCGTCAAACATCAGTTGCTTTGCCATTGTTCTTCTTCCTCACATAGTCCGTTCTTCCCGGCGGGCCGGGAGGTCATACCGTTGCCGTTCGCGCCTTACTTCTCCACGATGCCCAGCAGGTCGCTCTCACGCAGGATCACGTACTTCTGGCCGTCGATCTCGATATCGTTGCCCATATACTTGGGGTAAATGACCTCGTCGTTCTTCTTAACCGACATGGGGGCGCGCTTGCCGTCGTCCTGGACCTTGCCCGGACCCATCCACACGACCTTGCCGATCTGGGGTTTCTCTTTGGCGGTATCGGGCAGGAAGATTCCGCCGGCCGTCTTGTCCTGGGCCTCCAACGGCTTGATCACCACTCTGTCATCCAACGGTTTGAGCTTCATATCCTGTTACTCCTTCACCAACAAGTGTTTCAATGCGGTTCCTGTTGTTCTATTGGTTGTTTACAGTCAGAACGACGACGCCGGCCACGGCGTCAGGCGCCTCGGGAGGCACGGAGATGACAATTGTGTCGCCATCGATTGTGACAGGCAATTTGGCCTTCTTCTTGTCGGCCAGCAGATGGGCCTGGACGATGCCCGCGTTCGGCAGACGCACTGATAGCCTTCCGTCGGTGGGCCAGTCAAAGACGTGCAGATAGAGACGGTTGTCTTTGGCCGTGCATCGGCCCCATGAAGGCCGGCCGATTGGGCTGGCCGTGGTGCCGTAGATGCTCTCGCCGTTGACGGCCATCCACTTGCCCATCGCCTCCAGCCGCGCGACGCTGGCCTGCGGGATCAGACCCTCGGGTGTCGGGCCGACGTTGAGCAGGAAGTTGCCGCCCTTGCTGGCGATGTCGATGAGATGGCGAATGAGGTCTTCGCTCGACTTCCAGTTCTCATCGTAGGCCTTGTATCCCCACGTGTCGTTCATCGTCATGCAGGTTTCCCAGTCCACGCCGGGAAGCCCTGTCGCAGGGACCTGCTGCTCGGGCGTCCCGAAATCGCCGGCGTAGTCGTCGCTGGCGCTGAGGCCTTCCATCCCTTTGCGGCCCTTGCCCACCCGATTGTTGATAATCAGGTCCGGCTGGAGCTCACGCAGCCAGGCGTACAGCTCCTTGCCCTTGGGCTCGGTCCAGTCCTTGATCCATTCGCCGTCGAACCACAGCACGCCGAGTGGGCCGTAGTTGGCCAGCAGTTCGGCCAGTTGCGGCTTCATGTACTGCTCGACGTACCTGTCGAAGTTCGGGTTCGACTGGACCGTGTCGTTGTAGTTCGGGTAGAACGGCGCCTGGGCGTCGGGGTGGTGCCAGTCCATGATCGAATGGTAGAAGCACAGCTTGATCTTATGCTTCTTGCACGCCGCCGCCAGTTCTGCCAGGATGTCGCGGCCGAACGGCGTGGCGTCCATGATGTCCCAATCGGTGACCTTCGAGTCCCACAGGCAGAAGCCGTCGTGATGCTTGCTCGTGATCACGATGTACTTCATGCCCGCGTTTTTGGCCAGACGCACCCATTCATCAGCGTTGTAGCCGATCGGATTGAAGGCGTCGGCGAACTTCTTGTACTCGTCGACGGGGATTGGGGCGGTGTTCATGATCCACTCGCCGGTCCCGTGGATGCGTTTGCCCTTGTATGTGCCGGCCGGGACCGCGTACACGCCCCAGTGTATGAACATCCCGAACCGCCCGTCGCGCCACCAGGCCATGCGCTCGTCGTCGGTCAGGGGCTTGTTCTCCGCCCGGCCGAGGCGGACGTTCTGCCCGCAGCCGCCGATGAGAACCGCCAGCAACAGACCTGCGACGGTCACACGCGTCATTGCCGCTTGGCTGTACAGTCTGTCAGTCATTCGTTCACTCCTTTGAGCAGAGCACTTACGATTACCGACTCGGCCGCCGGACTACATCATGCCGCCCATGCCGCCCATGCCACCCATGCCGCCCATGCCGCCCATGCCGCCCATGCCGGGGCCGCCAGCGGGCATCTCGTCTTCGTCCTTAGGCTTCTCGGTGACGAGGCAGTCAGTCGTCAGAAGCAGACCGGCGATGCTCGCTGCGTTCTGCAGGGCGATCCGCGTGACCTTGGCCGGATCGATGACCCCCGCCTTCACCAGGTCTTCATACGTGTCTGTGTCGGCGTTGTAGCCAAAGCCGTCTTTGCCCTCGGCCACCTTGTTGACCACGAGGTTGGCCGTCGCGCCGGCGTTGTGGGCGATGTAGTAGCAGGGCATCCGCATGGCCTTGGCCAGGATCTCGGCGCCCGTCTTCTCGTCGCCCTTGAGCTTCAGGCTCGTCACCGCGTCGATGCACCGGACCAGGGCGACGCCGCCGCCGGGGACGATCCCCTCTTCGATGGCGGCACGCGTGGCGTGCAGAGCGTCCTCGATGCGGGCCTTCTTCTCTTTCATCTCGGCCTCGGTGGCGGCCCCGACGTTGATCTGGGCGACGCCGCCGGTCAGCTTGGCCAGCCGCTCCTGGAGTTTCTCACGGTCGTAGTCGCTGGTGGTGATTTCGATCTCGTCTTTGATCTGCTTGATCCGGCCGTGGATGGCCTCCTGGGTGCCGGCACCCTCGACGATAACCGTGTTGTCGTTGTCGATCGTCACCTTCTTGGCTTGGCCGAGTTGCGAGATGCTGATGTTGTCCAGCTCAATGCCCAGGTCCTTGAAGATGGCCTCGGCGCCAGTGAGGACCGCGATGTCCTGGAGCATGGCCTTGCGTCGGTCACCGTAGCCGGGGGCCTTCACCGCCGCCACCTTCAGAACGCCCTTGAGCTTGTTGACCACCAGCGTCGCCAGCACTTCGCTCTCGACGTCCTCGGCGATCACCAGCAGCGGACGTTTGGTCTGGGCGATCTTCTCCAGCAGGGGCACCAGCTTGGCGATGGTGCTGATCTTCTCTTCGTGGACCAGGATGTAGGGCTTATCCAACTCGCAGACCATCTTGTCCTGGTCGGTCACGAAATGCGGCGACATATACCCGCGGTCGAACTGCATTCCTTCGACGAACTCCACGGTCGTTTCGAAGCTTTTGCCGCTCTCGACCGTGATCACGCCATCTTTGCCCACCCGCTGGAAGGCTTCGGCCATGATCTTTCCGATCTCGCGGTCGTTGTTGGCCGAGACGGCGGCGATGTTGACGATGTCGTCGGTCTTGCCGATGGCCACCGGCTTGGCCAGTGTTTTGAGCTTGGCGACGGCGGCCTTGGTGCCCTCTTCCATTCCGCGTTTCAGCGCCATCGCGTCGGCCCCGGCGGCCAGGTTCTTGTAGGCCTCTTTGAACAGGGCCTCGGTCAGCACCGTTGCGGTGGTCGTCCCGTCCCCGGCGATCTTCGAGGTCTTGCTGGCGGCTTCCTTGACGAGCTTGGCCCCGAGGTTCTCGCCCTTGTCGCTCAACTCGATCTCCTCGGCGACGGTCACGCCGTCCTTGGTCACGTTCGGGCCGCCCCAGCTCTTGTCCAGCACGGCGTTGCGGCCGCGCGGGCCCAGCGTGGCCTTGACCGCCTTGGCCAATTTCTCGACCCCGGCCAACAGGCTCGCTCGTGCCTCCGCTTGGAACGCCAAATCTTTGACTGCCATAATTGCGTGCCTCCTTAATTTGCATGCGTCATAAACGTTCTCAGGCCATACGTACCGCGTACAGCACCATCTCCCGTGCAAACGATATACCAGCAGCCATTGCCACGGCACTTCAATTTAGCGAGTGCGATGTAAGCTCTTGTATGCACTTGTGTTGTGGTCACATTGGATCGCGTCTTCTGCTGTCCGGACGCCACGGCCTTCTGTTACTCCTGCCAATTCCGGCAGGTGCCCGGCGGCTGCATACGCCAACTTGACAGCCGTAGGTGGGGCAGAGGGCCGATGGGCCGGATCCCATAGACCGTGCGGAGATATTCGTTGAATCGGTGATGGGGACTGTTGAGATCGGGCCGGGCGTTCGGGTAGCATAGAGGTTGTCGCGTGCGGAAGTCTGCCCGGGCGGGGAGGTTGCTGTCAGACGATGGGAGCCAAAGTCATGGACGTTGCGGCAACATGGATAGCGCAGGACCAAACGGGGAAAGGAGGTCGCGAAGTTCTATGGTGACGATTCGCAGAAACAGCATGGCGGGCAGGGCATTTACGTTGATTGAGCTTCTGGTGGTGGTCGCGGTCATTGCGGTGTTGATGGCCATCCTGATGCCGGCTCTCTCACGGGCGCGAGAACAGGGCAAGCGGGCTGTGTGCCTGAGCAATGTCAAGCAGTTCGGCCTGGCCTGGGTGATGTACGCTGACGACAACGATCAGAAGATCGTCAACGCCTGCACAGTTGAGAACACCGAGGGGCATAACGACCAGGAAGAGCCTTGCTGGCTCTACTTTCATGACGACTGGACCGACACGGAGCGGCGTATCAAGGGCATCCAGGACGGCGCCATGTGGCCCTACGTCGGCCAGCTCAAGATCTACAAGTGCCCCACCGGCATTCGAGGCGAGGTCAACACCTACGCCATCGTCGACGCCATGAATGGTGCGATGGGTAGCACTGCCATCGGCGCCCCCAAGGAGCTCTACGTCCGCCGACGCACCCAGATCAGACGGCCCGGCGAACGCATCGTCTTCGTCGACGAGGGCAAGACCAGCACCCAGAGCTGGACCATCTTTTACAACCAAGCCTCCTGGTGGGATTCGCCGCCCACGCGCCACGGCGAGGGCACCAACTTCAGCTTCGCCGACGGGCATGCCGAGTATTGGAAGTGGCAGGACCCGCGCACGGCCAAGCTCGCCCGGCGCGAAGGCGACTACGGCTCTCTGATCGCG
>JAAYBA010000533.1 GCA_012719085.1 Planctomycetota bacterium | reverse complement strand
GCCGTCTTGTCGACCCGATTGCGCATCAGGGCATAGATGATCGTGTTGGCGGAGAAATAGAAGCTGACGACGAAAGAGACCATCAGGCCGACTACGACAAGAACCCAGACGTAGATCAGAAAGGCCGCCGCGGAAGTGGACCAGTTGGTGGGCTGGGCGGCCGTCAGGCCGAGAAGGTCGGTCAGGTCGGGCTGAGGCCAGATGGCCGTCAGTTTCCTGTTGCCGTCGAGAAAGCCGATCCGGAGGAAGAGATGGGCGGTCCAGAGCAACAGGAATGAGAAGAAACGAACGAATACGTAGCAGACCGCTCCGTAGAGGACAGCGACGACGGTGTAGAAGCCCATCCGCCACGGTTTGGCGTAGATGTAACTGAACGCGCGGCTGATCGCGTCGAAGCAGTCCGAGTCCTCATAGGCGATCGTGGGGAACATAAGACCGAACCCCGCCAGCGTCCCGATGAGGATAATGGTGATCAGGGCCGCGGCCAGGAAAACCAGAGGCAGGAACAGGGCCACGGACAGTTCACCGGCAAATGGAATGTTGCCGATGAGTCCCAGGAGGAAGATGAACAAGCCGATCACGGCGATGATTGCAACGGGCGTCACGGGGGCGGTGAGGAAACTGTAGAATTTGCCCGTGCTGAATCGCACGGCTTCCACCAGTCCGGGCTTCTCCCCTTGGGCGAATTGCAGTGCGGCGATGCGGCAGATGGCTCCCCCGGCCAGGGCCATCACGGCCAACACCACTGCGAAGAGGATCAGGCTGTACACCGTGTGATAGGTGAAGGCCCACACGAGGGCCACCAGACAGGCTGCGATATCCGTTAGAATGCCGAGACTGTCGCGACGGGGAATGCCCAGGACGGCGGAGTGAAACCGCTTGGCCCCGAAGCGCCACAGTGTGGCGAAGACGCCCGTTCGTTCGCCGGTTTCTTCAAACAGACGGATATGTTCGTCCACCTGCGGCGAGACGGAGACATAGGCGTCCAGTTCCGTCATCCCGCTGGGGGCGACGACGACAGTCTTGTGCAGGTCCATGACGCGACCGGTCAGGCAGATGGCCGCCAGAGCCAGGAAGGCCAGGAGCAGCTTCGTCGGCTGGATGGCCATGCGGAAACTCTGGAAGATTCGTGGAAACAGAAAGCTCCCAAGAGGCAGCACCGGCTCTTTGTCCTCGTGCATCTTGCTCCCTTTCAAAGCAGTGCCGTCATGTGATAGGGCTTGGTGCTCTGTCGGCATGATACCGGGCGATTCCGACAACGTCCACACGATTCTGTCCGAAGACGGGATCGTCAGAGGCTTGTCTCGCCACCGGCCATGGCATCTTCCGATTCCTCATCGGGGCGGACCGCGATCCGGTAGTCCGCGTCCAGCCAGGCGTTGAGGTCGATCAGCTTGCATCGCTCCGAACAGAATGGAAAGAACCTGGACTGAGCGGATGTACCCGGGGCATAAACATGCACCAGCCGCTTACACGTGGGACATGTGATTCGGGTCGTCGACTTGGGTTGCTCGGGCTCGATTTCGTGTCGTTTCATACGCGGTCATATCAGAGCACGCAAGGCTGACTGCCGTCCGGGAAACATGCCAAGGTCGGCGCCTGCCAGACTGACGGTTTCCTGATACATTCGCTCGCTTCGTTCAGCTTCCGACGACTCTTCCCCACGGGTTCAGACCCCTTCGACGCGGCCTTCCTCGACCATCCTGGCGTAGTCGACGCAATAACGGGCCCAGGGCTGGGCCTCCAGACGTGCTTTGGGGATCGGCTCGCCCGTTCCCTCGCAAATCCCGTAGGTTCCTTCTGCGATCCTATTCAGGGCGTCGTCAATCTCGTGCAGGATCTTTCGCTCGCTGTCCATCAGACCCAGTGCGAACTCCTGCTCATAGTTGTCCGTGCCAAGATCCGCCATATGAATCGGCATGCTGGACAGGTCGCCGCTGGCGTCGAGCCGGGACTTCTTGAGAGTCTCCCCTTCGATCTCGAAAACGTTCTGAAAAATCTCTCTCCTCTTCTGGAGGAGCAACTCCTTGAAGTAGTCAAGATCGGCGGCGCTGAGAGGTCTCGGGCTCTTGCGCGTCCTCGTAGGTCGCTTCTTTGCCGTTTTCTTGCGTTCTTCGGCCACGTCTGCATCTACCTTTCATAGAGGGCAAAGGCATCGTATCTATAGAAATAGTTATTTTACCACAGATGATGTGCAAGAGAAAGCACCATCTGCCTGGACGGTCGATAGTTTTCACCGCGGTCGATTCAGACCATTTGGCCGGCCTGAAGATGTTGGTTGCCACTGATCTTGTAAGTCTTGTTATGGTGGAGTGTTATGTTTCTTTTGCTGGGCGGGTCTGGCCTCCCCACATCGCGGTGTCTTTGGCCATCCGTCCAAGGGGCAGGAACATGTTTTCCGTGCCAATACGGGCTGAGAAGACCCGGATTCCGAAGACTCTCTCAATCTCCTCGGGCCGGAAGACTTGTTCTGTCGAGCCCAGCGTGTAGCGTGCAGACGGCTCAGGAGGGCGGCCAGGCCCTCCGGTACCTGGGATCTCGGCTTCCGGCCGCAGCAGCAGGGCCCGGTCACAGTACTGGGCCGCCAGGTTGATGTCATGCGTGATGGCGACGACCGTTCGGTGCTTGTCCTGCTGGACCGATCTGAGCAGGTCGTAGACTCGCACCTGGTGATGCAGGTCGAGGAAACTCGTGGGTTCATCGAGCAGGATAATCGGCGTGTCCTGGGCCAGGGCCCTGGCGATAAACACGCGCTGGCGTTCGCCGCCGCTGAGGCTGGCCAGTGGACGCGACGCGAACCGAGCGGTATCCGTCATTTCCAGGGCCTCGGCCACTATCTGCCGATCTGCTGGACGCTCAAAGCCCCACGCGTCAAAGTGGGGGGTTCTTGCCATCAGGATAGTCTCGGTTACGGAGAATCCGAAGACGGGTAGATGTTCCTGTGGGACCAGCGCCACTTTTCGAGCCAGGTCGCCTCTGGTGTACGAGTCAATGTCATTGCCGTCGATCGCGATCGTGCCGGTCTGGGGTCTGAGCAGGCCGGCGAGGAGGCTGATCAGCGTGCTCTTGCCGGCCCCGTTGGGCCCGACCACGGCCAGAAACGTTCCCGGGTCGATGGCCATACTGATGTCCTTCAGCACGGGCTGGTCTGGCCGGTAGGCGAATGTCACATGGTCCAGTTGTATGCCGTTGGTCATGATAGCCAGCACACCTTCTTGTTGTAGCGCATCAGCAGGATCAGAAAGAACGGTCCTCCCAACATCGCCGTGATGACGCCGACCGGCAGTTGGGCGGGCGCTACGATGCGACGGGCAATCGTATCAGCCACGACGAGGAATACCGCCCCAAAGATACTGCTCAGCGGCAGCAGTTGACGGTGGTCAGGCCCGACGACAAGCCGCACGGCGTGGGGCACGATCAGCCCGACGAAACCGATCAGGCCGCTCAGGCTCACCGCCACCGCCGTCACGAACGCCGAGACCGCCAGGGCGACGAACTGGACCCGCTCGACGTGGATGCCCATGCTTCGGGCGTCGGTCTGTCCGAAGCTGATGGCGTTGAGCGACGGGCTGAGGAAGAACAACGCTACGAGTCCGGCGGCGACGCATCCGCCACTGGCCCAGAGGACGAATGCGTCCTCTTCAGCCATATTGCCCATGAGCCAGAAGACGGTCGCGTAGACGTCCTGGCTCTTGGCGATTGAGGTGAGGAACATGATGATGGCCGAGAAGCACGCGTTCACGACGACGCCGGCCAGGAGCAGCCCGGTGACGTGAAACCGACCCGTGATGCGGCCGATGGCCCAGACCAGCCAGACCGTGCCCAGCGCACCGACAAAGGCGAAGACAGCGATGGGGGATCGCCCCCACAGGGTCCAGTTGATCCCGCCGATGACCGCCAGCATGGCGCCGAGCCCGGCGCCGCTGGAGACGCCGAGGATGTAAGGGTCGGCCAGCGGATTTCGAAGGACGGCCTGGAACACGACGCCGGCGCCGGCCAGTGCCGCCCCCACGATGGCCGCCAGGAGGATGCGAGGCACCCGCACCCGCAGCAGGATTTCGTAATCGGGGCTGGGCGATCCCGACGGGCCCGGGCCGGCCAGAGCGGCTTTTATGCTGACAGGCTCGGTACCCACGAGCGAACAGGCGACCATGACGAGCAGGAGCATCGCAATAGCCGCAAGCGTCCGGGTCAGCAGCGTTCTTGGCGACAGAAGTGACTGCACGGCTCTACTCTCCCGCATCGCCGGACCACAGGCGACCGGCGATCAGTTCGATTCCCTGGCACAGCCTCGGGCTCAGGCGCGAGACCGTGTCGGCTTCGATGACATATATCCTGTCGGCGGCAACTGCCGGGACGTTGGGCAGACGGCTCCAGTAGGCCAGGGCCTGGCGATGCTGCTCCGCGAGGTTTCCCCCCATCATGGCGGGCTCGATGATGACCTCGACGTTTGCCCCGATCACCTGTTCGGCCCCAATGGGGGGGTACTTGTGCAGCGTCGGGCCGATGGCATTTTGACCGCCTGCCAGTTCGATCAAATCGTTGATGAACGTGTTCCGTCCAGCGACACGCAGCGGCTCTCTCTGGACCACCCATAGGACGCGTGGCCGGTCTCGACCCGCACGGATGCGTCCGACCTGCTCGATGTCCTCTCGCATTCGGAGAATCAGCGATTGCGCCAACACCTGTTGCCCGGTTTCTCGTCCGAGGGTTCCGATGGCAGCAAACAGATCGTCCACCGTCCAGATGCTCACGGTCAGGCATCTGTAGCCCATTCGCCGCAGCCGGACAGCCAAGGCTTTTTGCTGCGGGATTTCCAGAGTCAAGACGAGATCAGGCCGGCAGGCGACGACCGCCTCGACGTTCGGGAGCCAGAAGCTGCCCACATTGGGTTTGCTCTTGGCCTGTGGTGGATAGTCGCTGTCTCCGGTGACTGCTGCCACACGATCACCCAAGTCGAGCGCATAGAGAATCTCCGTGAGATTGGGGGCCATCGAGACGATTCGCATCGGTTGTGGCGTCGTCGGCACCTGCGTTACGGCATCGACCTGCTGCGGTTGCAGAAGCGCATAGCCCAGGAAGTTCCAGGCCGCAAATCCTGCCAGCAGAAAACACCACTTACGCATCAGGTCCTCTTGAATTGCTTTTCAAGCTCGCCGATCGAAAAGGCGATCGTCGTCGGGCGACCATGCGGACAGCGGCTTATGGATTCATATTGCTGTCGGTCGGCCAGCAGTTGCTGTATCTCGCTGTCCGTGAGCCTCTGGCCCGCCTTGATGGCCGCCTTGCAGGCCGTCATGTTAAGTACCTCATCAAGCAGGTCCTCGGGGTTTACTGCCGTCTTCCTGGCTGCCAGCAGGTCTATAAGGTCCTGCACAAAGGTCATGGCAGAGATTCTGGTCAACAGCGTGGGGAATGCCTGGATCGCATACGTTCGTGGCCCGAAGGGCGTCAGTTCGATTCCCAGTCGGGTGAAGATCTCGGCATTGCCCTCGATGGCATCGGCCTGCGCGTCGGTTACCTCGAAGGTCTCGGGCAACAGGAGCCGCTGCGATTCGAGGGGGCCGCTGCCGGCCCGTTGCCGGAGCACCTCATACAACATGGCCTCGTGCAGGGCATGTTGGTCGATGATGACGAAGCCTTCGTCAGTCTGTTCGACGATATAGCTGTCGTGAATCTGGAGATATCTCGGCCCCTCGAAGCCCAGCAGGGGTGGCGCCGCCTGGGGCAAAATCGATGGCTCACGATGGCTTGCCGCGCCGCCGTGCGAGGTCCGATCGGGCTGCAAGTCGAACTGCTGTTGCCGATTGACCGGCCGGTGCTGCTTGAAGAAATCCGCCATGGCGTCGGCGATTTCCTGCCGTCGAGTTCGCTGCATCTGGCGGTCACCGTCAAGAGAGTTCGCCGGGCCCGAGGGCAGGCGGGCGGGAACCTGCAGGTCTGTGCCGAGCAGCTTCTCTCGCATCGCGGCGAGAATCTGCGAATGCACGAGATTGGAGTTGTAGAAACGGACCTCCGTCTTGGTCGGGTGCACGTTGACGTCGTATTCGTCGCAGGGCATCTCGATGAATAGGAATGCGACGGGGAAGCGGTTTGGTTCGAGCAGGCCCCGGTAGGCCTCCTTGATCGCGTGCGAGATGAATTTGTCCCGGATGAAGCGGCCGTTGAGAAAGGCGTACTGGAACCGGTTGTTCGTGCGCGAGGTGCTGGGGTGGCCCAGGAGGGCGCCAATGCGAATGCCCTTCTCCTCCGTCTGGGTCTCGATCAGATCGTCGGCCGCCAGCATGGGGAAAAGCTGGGCGATTCTCTGGCGCAGGGAGAGCTGGCTGGAGAGGCGATACAGCTCCCTGCCGTTGTGCACGAGCGTCAGATCGAGCCGGCCGTTGGGAAGGGCGATCCGCGTGAATTGCTCGCTGATGTGTCCCATCTCGGTGCTGGCCGTCCGCAGGAACTTGCGACGGGCGGGTGTCTTGTAGAAGATATCGCGAACCTGGATCGTAGTTCCAACGTCGCCGCTGCAAGGGCTGACAGGCTTGACGTCACCACAGTCGATTTCAATGCAGTGGGCCTGCTCCGATTGCGTGGTTCGGCTGACGGCCCGCACATGAGCGATCGATGCGATGCTGGCCAAGGCCTCGCCGCGGAATCCGAGCGTGGAGATGCTGCCCAAGTCGGCGGTGTCCCTGATCTTGCTCGTTGCGTGCGACTGAAAGGCGGCGACCAGATCGTCGGCATCCATGCCGTCACCGTTGTCAGTAATGGAGATGAGTTTGCGGCCGCCGTCTTCGACGGTGACGACGATTCGTGTCGCTCCGGCGTCGATGCTGTTTTCGAGGAGTTCCTTGACCACGCTGGCGGGGCGTTCGATGACCTCGCCGGCCGCGATCATGTTTATCATGTTCTGGTCAAGGCGAACGATTCGGCCCATGGTTCCCACCGGATTCCATTGTC
>JAAYBA010000073.1 GCA_012719085.1 Planctomycetota bacterium | reverse complement strand
CGCCGTGCGCGATTGCCGACACCTCGTGGATCAAGCCGGGCAAGGTGATTCGCGAGGTCTCCTTGACCACCGCCGGCGGCAAACGTTGCGTGGACTTTGCCGTGCAGCGCAACCTTCAATACATCGAATACGACGCCGGCTGGTACGGCCCGGAGTATTCGGATGAATCGGACGCGACGACAGTGACGCTCGATCCGAAGCGCTCCAAAGGGCCGCTCGATCTGCACGAGGTGATTCGCTATGCCGAAGAGCATGGAATCGGGGTCATCGTGTACGTCAATCGCCGGGCCCTGGAGAAGCAGTTGGATGAGATCCTGCCGCTCTATCGGCAGTGGGGGATCAAGGGCGTCAAGTACGGGTTCGTCAACGTTGGCTCGCAGCGATGGACGGGCTGGCTGCACGAGGCGATCCGCAAGGCGTCCGACCATCAACTCATGGTGGACGTGCACGACGAGTACCGCCCGACCGGCTATTCGCGCACGTATCCGAACTTTATGACCCAGGAAGGCATCCGAGGCGACGAAGAGCGGCAGCCCAACGAGATGAGCCTGACGACGCTGTTCACGCGGATGATCGCCGGAGCGGCCGACAACACGATCTGCTACCTCGACAAGCGGGTGTTCGAGCAATCGACGCATGCCTATCAACTGGCCAAGGCCGTCTGCTTCTACAGCCCGTGGCAGTTCCTCTATTGGTATGATCGGCCGGAGATGTTCGACGATGAGCCGGAGTTGGAGTTCTTCGACCATTGCCCGACGGTATGGGATCAGACGAAGGTGCTCGAAGGTCGCATCGGCGAGTACGCGATCATGGCCCGGCGCAGCGGCTCGAACTGGTTCATGGGCCTGATGAACAGCGGCCAAGCCCGCACGTTCGACGTCTCGCTCGGTTTCCTCGATTCGGGCACAAAGTACGTCGCCCACATCTACTCGGACGACCCCACGGCAGCCACGCGGACGGGCGTGCGGATCGACCGCTTCGCCGTGGACTGCAACACGGTGCTCAAGATGGGCGCCTCCGAAAAGGGAGGCCAAGCCATTCGCATTGTCCCGGCATCACCCGAGGACCGCTACCAGCCCTATGCGAGATAGCCCTGTCGCGCGGTCTCAGTTGGTGAAGAGGTCGAAGATGTTGCCGAGCATGTTCGTATCGGCCTTGTAGATCTCGGTATAGCGACACCGCGTGCAGGTCACGGTGGAGAAGCGTCGGCTCTGCACGTCGAAAATCTTGCTCCAGAAGCCTCCGGCCGCCCGAATCTCGCCCGTTTCGAATTCCATGCCGCGGCATTTGGGACACGTGTAGTTGATTGTCTGCATCGGTGCATCTCCTGAGGAACCAATGTGGCGACGTCCTTCTGAATAGACGCTTCAATACCCAAACCCTTTCCAAATCGGCAGAAATACGACGCGTATTTCCTGTCACCTCAGAAATCCGATAGCATACCATTTAGCTATGGTATTGCAGCGGCGTAAACTCCTTCGTGCAATATTCGTAGTCCCATAAGCGTCTACTGTAACAGGAGGCGCATGGGCGACATATATAGATAGTGTGCCGCCAGCTAAGGAGGGTTGGACAACGGTTTTCCATTGTCCGGACAGCTCTGTTGGGCTTTCTTGTTTTGGGAGATGCGACGTGTACATCGGACAAGAATCTGGCGAACCTCTGGTTCATAAGTCTTCCTCACTGCCTCCTTTCCGATACGAAGCGGGGTATTGCCTCAACGTCAGCGACCGCGGCAGCGCTGGCGTGAAATTGGAGTTGAGCCATGATGGCGATGTCGGGGCAGCCCTCATGTTGCCGCCGGAGGCGGTCCAGGAGCTGGGCCGCTGGCTGCTGCGGACGCTCGGTCAGGACGAATACGGATTCCCCGTCGAGTTGTCGGGGATTCTGGAGCGGATCAGCAAGGCGAAGAAAACAAACCCAATTCTCCAACGGGGCGACAAAACGCGCATCCGCGAGGCGATCCGGGCGCTGAAGGCCTGACCTTCCGCTCAGGGAGAGATCGCTATCTGGCAGCCAGGACGGCGGCTTGAAACTCCGGCGAGGCAGCAAGCTGCCGGGCCAGAAGTGTATATCCTTCGGCCAGCGGGTGGCTGGAATCGGCGTAGAGTTCGGCTGCAAGCGGGGCGACCATCAGGTGAGGGATACGGTTCTCCGTAAGCCACCGCTCGATTTGTCCCTTCAGAGTACAATAAACGACGGCGTTCTCGGCTGTGAGCATGTGCTCGTTGAAGGGCCCCACGAGGACGAAGACACGATTTCCTTGCGTCTGCAATCGATCGACGGCCCGGCGGAAGAGGAGCCATTGAAGAGAGCCGTCAAGGTCCACCCACCCCACGTCGCGTTTGGAGCCTCCCCGATCCAACCATGTGGTGGCTCTCTCCGCCTCAGTGCCTTCCGGCTCGGCCAGCGGCTCGGTCAGTGCGGCCAGGGGATTCTCATAGGGATTCTGCAGGGTCCAGGCGGGCAGGTCCATCCCGTCGAGATAGGCGATTCTCAGGTGGCCGATCCAACGCACGAATGGGACGCTGCGTTCGAAAACTGCGCTGAGACGGGCCGAGAACGACGCCTTGTAGCAGGGGATCCTCGGTCGGAATTGCGGGACGAGCTTTGGATGGTTGAAGTGGAACTCCTTGGTCGTTTGCAGGTCGTGCGTGGCCGAGCTGATCCACAGCGGGTTGAAATGAAGCACCACGGTTTGGTTTGAGATGTTGCGGGCGTAGTGCTCGATCAGGCCGGCCAGCGCCGCCGGATGGGCCCCGTCCAGCCCGAGATTCGCGAAGCGCTCCTCGCCCACGATGTCGTTGAGACAGTGCGAAAGCGTCTGGTCGAGCCGTACGTAATGGCCCCAGATCACCGAGTCGCCGATCACGGGGACCTTCCCATGACCAGACGCCACGCGGCAGTGGCGGGCATAGAGCCAGTAGTCGCTGCTCAGTGTGTAGGGGAGGCGGTAGTCCGGGCCCGGCTCGAAGGTCTCCACGTGCGTCCAGAGCAGCGGCGCCGAGAGCAACAGGGCCACAAGCACGACAGCGACGGCGAGCCACTGACGCCCCGTCAGCCAGACGGCGTTTGAATTCAGCATCGCATTGTCTTTGCGTTCTTCTGCCATCGCTCAGAACTGCATATAGATGAACGGCTGTTCTCCCGAGGGGGCGAACAGCGCCAAGTACGCGAGCATGAGGACGACAAGTCCCATGCGGACCGCCTTGTATTCGAGCGCCCAGCGCAGCCGAGACTCGAATACATATTGATAGCACCACACCGCCGCGATCAGAAGGATCGCCAACAGCGGGCAACGGGGGTCGGTAATACCCGAGCTGAAGATACGGATCACGATCTGCCGGGCATCGGCCACCGTCTCGGCACGAAAGAAGATCCAGGCAAACGTCACGATCGCAAACACAAATGCCTGCTTCATGAAAGCCGGGACGCCGTCCCTGTAGAACGCCGTACGCTCCAGTTCCCGCGTAGCGAACCGCCCGAGGGCATGGACAGCTCCCCACAGGACGAAGGTCCAGGCCGCGCCGTGCCACAGGCCCGAGAGCACCATCGTCACAAAGATGTTGCGGTAGGTGTTGAAGCGGCCTTTGCGGTTGCCGCCAAGCGGGATGTAGACGTAGTCCTTGAACCAGGACGAAAGGCTGATATGCCAGCGGTTCCAGAACGCGCCGAGGCTCGTGGCCAGGTACGGGTTGTTGAAATTGAGCATCAGGCGGAGGCCCATCATCGCGGCGATGCCGCGCGCCATGTCCGTGTACCCGCTGAAGTCAAAGTAGATCTGCCAGGCGAAAAGGAAGGTGGCGAGAATCAGCGCCGGCGCCTGGACGTCGCCCGGCGCCGCGTAGACCTTGTTGACGTACAGGGCCAGGTAGTTGGCCAGTGCGACCTTCTTGAACAGGCCCACGACGAAAAGAGAGAGCCCGTCGGAGAAATCGCTCGCGGTAATCTTCGGCGTTTGTCGCAACTGGGGCAACAGGTTGCCGGCGCGTTCGATCGGTCCGGCCAACAGGCGCGGAAAGAAGGCCACGAACGTAGCGTAACGGACGAAGCTCGTCTCCCGCTCGATGGTCCCGCGATAGCTGTCGATGACATAGCCCATCGATTGAAACAGATAGAACGACAGACCCGCCGGCAAGAGAATCCCCGGCGCAGAGAGCAGGTACGGGACATTCAGCGCCGAGAGCAGCGCGTTGACATTGTCGGTGGCGAATTGCCCATACTTGAAGAGGCCCAGAACCACAAGATTGTTGGCGATGCTGACCCAGAGCCATCGCCTTTTTCTTTCACTCCTGGCCATCCGCGCAACGACGAGGTAGTCCACGACGCTGACGTACGCGATCGGGAAGAGGTATCGCCAGTCCAGCCAGGCATAGAAGACATAGGACGTCGCGAGCAGCCAGGGCAGCCGCAGCCGAGTCCCCTTCGCGAGCAGATAGAGGGGATAGGCGATCAGGAAGAAGATCAGGAATGACCACGTCTGGAACAGCATCCGAGGTTCTTCTTACTCCATCAGCGCGCGGATGTGGGCCTCGACCGACGCGGCCAGAAGGTCCGGGCCATACCCGCCTTCCAGGACGCAAACGAGTCTGCCCTGGCAGCACGTTTGAGCGATCTCCTTGACGATTCGCGTCAGGCGTGAGAACCCTTCCACGGTGACCTTCATGCCACCAAGAAGGTCGCCGGCCTGGGCATCGAACCCGGCAGAAACAAAGACGAACTCGGGCGAAAAGGCCATCGCCGCCGGACGCAGTTGCTGCTCGAACGCCTCGATGAACTCGCGGTCCCCCGAGCCGGCGGGAGCGGGCACGTTGATCGTCAGATCCGAACCGGCCCCGGCACCGGTCTGTGAGGCGCTGCCGGTGCCCGGATAGAAGGGCCATTGGTGGATGCTGAAGTACAGCACGTTGGGGTCGTCGTAGAACGCCTCCTGCGTCCCGTTGCCGTGGTGGACGTCCCAATCGGCGATGAGGACCCTGGACAGGCCATACTTGCCCTGCACGTAGCGGGCGCCGATGGCGACATTGTTGAAGATGCAGAACCCCATCGCTCGATCCTTCGTCGCGTGGTGGCCGGGTGGCCGAACCGCACAGAAGGCGTTGGCCACGTCGCCTGCGATCACCGCATCGACGGCGGTCAGCACTCCTCCGGCCGCCAGGACAGCCGCGTTGTACGACTGTCGGGAAACTGGCACGTCGCCCGAGTCCAGGTACCTGTCACCGGACTCACACGTGGCCTTGGCCCGCTCGATGTATTCGGCGTTGTGAATCGTCTCGATCCACTCCATCGGTGCGGGCGCCGGCGACAGAGGCGTGAGTTCGGCGGCGAGCCCGGCCGTCTCCAGCCGGCCAAGGATCGCGGTGAGTCGCTCGGGAGACTCGGGATGGCCGGGGCCGGTCTTATGCTCCAGATACACTGGATCGTAGACGAACCCGGTTTTCAATTGCGGGCGTGCGATGTCTGTCGGGATGCTTGCAGATGCGGCGTTGACGGGCGGCCGCAGATGCGGCGCCGGAACGGCATGCTCGCACGGACCATCCCCAGGTCCTGCGGACTTGAGGCTGCCACCCGCCGCGTCCGGTGCCTCTTTGGGCGCCTTGCGGACGCAGCGGAAACCGATCGCGTCGTTGGCCAGACAGGTGTCGTCGATCGCCGGATCGCTCGCCCGATACGCGGATCGGCAGCTCTCGGCATTGGAGTTCCATGCGCCGCCTCGGATCACCCGGTCGGTCCCTTCGGCCGGCCCGCGTGGGTCCTTCTCCAAGCCCTTGGAATAGTAATCCTCGTTGTAGCGATCATTGCACCATTCGGCGACGTTGCCGTGCATGTCGAACAGGCCCCACCGATTGGGCTTCTTCTGTCCCGCTGGATGGGTCCTGTTCCCCGAATTCTCCGCAAACCAGGCGTGGTCGCCAAGTGCGCGCGGGTCGTTGCCGAAGCCGTACTCGGTCGTCGTCCCCGCCCGGCAGGCGTACTCCCACTCGGCCTCCGTCGGGAGGCGATAGCCGTTGGCGTCGAAATTGCACTCCCACGTCTGCTCGTCGTAGCAGGGCTCGAGCCCCTCGGCCATCGATCGATCGTTGCAATAGAGAGCCGCATCGGTCCAGTTGACCTGCTCCAACGGCTGGTTGGGGCCTTTGAAATGGGAGGGGTCTGGAAGCTCGTACCTCTTGAACTGCTCCTGAACGACTTCATGGCGATCCATCCAGAAAGAGCTGATCCACACCCGGCGGACCGGCGACTCGTCGCTCTGGCCTTTCGCGCTGCCCATCTCGAACCATCCTTCCGGGATCACGACCATCTCGATGCCGCTCGCAGTCGTTCGCCGTTGCGGTGTCTTGGAGGCCTCCTCCGTCCGCTGACAGCCGGGGATCGCCCCTATTGCCACCACGAACAAAAGCGCCGTCGTCCTTGCTTTGGCAGAGTGCAACTGCATCAGTCTTCCTTTACGCACGATGACGGTTCGAGTTTCATCGCCCCGTCTATGGGATCGGCACCCAGTCGGGCTCCTTGTTGTGCCGGCCGTCGGTGGTGATCTGGACCCATCGGCCACTCAGATCGCCGATGCAGATGTTCCAGCCCTCGGCCATTCCTCCGACCTGCTGGCCGCCCCGTGAGGGACCGTAGCTGAACGTGATGTACTTGCCGTCGGGGGAGAGGTCCACGTGGTAGACCTTGAAGTTGTGGCTGCACCGGACGATCTCGCGGATATTCGTCACCTTGGGCTCGGGGCCTCTCAGGTTGATCTCGGCGATCTGAAGGTTCCAATCGGTCTCGCCCCAGACCATATGGGTCCCATCGAGGCTGAATTCGGGCCGACAACCCTTTACTCCCCAGGTCGCCAGATCGAAGACGCGCCGGCCAAACGCCTCGAACGCAATGATCGTGTCGCTGTAGCCCATGCCCCCATGCACGGCCGCCAGGAACCACCGGCCGTCCGGGGACCAGCAGATGGCGTAGAGATGGTGCAGATCGGTGTTCGCATGAGGCTGATGCCACGTGTTGTCCAGATGGTAGAACATCAGCCCGTCCGTGGCATATTCCCGGGTGGTATACCGCTCGTATTCGCCCGTCAGATAGGCAATGCTCTTGCTGTCGAACGACCAGCAGGGCTCGCGGGCGTTCTCGGCCACATGGACCCGGTCGGTACCGTCGATATTCATATGGTAGACGTGTCGCGTGCGGCTTCGGCCGGAGCCCTCGTCCACAACGAAGCAGATCTTCGTGGCGTCGGGCGAGACGTGTGGATACATCTCGTCCACGTCGGGCGTGTTGGTGAGGTTGACGGGGTTCGAGCCGTCCGCGTTCATCATGAAGATTTCCCAGTTGGCTTTGCCCTCCGTCGGGCGATAGGTCTCGTAGACCAGCTTGTAGGGGATGGTCTCCAGGGCGATGGCCTCGCGAGGAAGGGGGATCTGCTTCGGTCGCATCCGAGTGGCGGCACCTCCAGGCTGGGCCTGCGGGGACTGACCCGCCATTGACGCTGCCGGGTCTGCGACAAGAAGGCACCCAAACGACAGCAGGATGGCTAAAACGGGCAAAATACGCTTCATGGTGGGCATTCCTCGACAGCAAACAGGCGTCAAAATCGTTGGCATTTCTCGCCGGACAGCATACCGCGCGCCCCGGGACCCCGCAAGGGGCTGTTGCGACCCCAAGGGCCCGTGCCGGGAGACTGCCCCTCTTCGGCCTGGGCTGAGGTCGGAGCAATGGCTTCTTTTTTCCTTGCCATCCGGACCGGCCGCGCGGTAACATATGCTATCCTGTTCTGGGGAGACGTTTCATAGGGAGGTGTTATGAACGGCAAGTCCTTGTGTCATCGGGGGGCTCAGAGGCGAAGAGCCTTTACACTCATCGAACTGCTCGTCGTCATCGCGATCATCGCGATCCTCATGGCGATCCTGATGCCGGCCCTGCACCGGGCCCGCGAGCAGGGTCGCCGGGCTGTCTGCCTGGGCAATCTCAAGCAGTTGAGCCTGGCCTGGATCATGTACGCCGATGACAACGACGACAGGCTCGTCAATGGCGCCGCCGGCAGCCATGCGGACTATGACTGGGGCAAGCACGCCAAGGAACGGCCCTGGATCGGAGTCGTCTGGCACAGCAATTACGGCGCGGGCGAGCAGTTG